>JBDGYW010000226.1:0-8935 GCA_039588935.1 Gemmatimonadota bacterium
TCCAGTGAAAGATGTCTACGTTCGCCACCGGGTTGTCTTCGTCTTCCTTGAACTCCTCTTCCTGAGCCTTGATGCCGAAGAACACGCGCGAGCCGTCTTCGCTGAACGAGATAGTGCCTCGGTTGCTTATCACATAGCCTACAGGAAATTCGGAGATCGTGGCCGCGTTCACGTCGATGCGCCGCGCTTCACCGGCTATGTCAGAGAGTGCCACGAGGCTGTTGACCCTTTCTGTCAGGCTGTCGGGCTTCAAACCCTTAAGAACGGCGAGTGCCGTTCCTTCTTCGTTCCAGGTGAGCCGAGAGAACTCCAGGGTGTCGCTATCCAGAACCCTGCGCACTCCGGCGCCCAGTTCGTAGAGGTAAAGTCCATTGCCGCTTCGTCCTGCGGCGTCGATGGTGTGAGCCAGATGTGTGCCGGGCTTGTTGAACGAAAACTCGTTTACGTTTCCGATTACCTCATCATGACTGCCGGCCAGGTTGCGCAGGACGAGGTCGGTTCCTTCATGCTCGGCATCTGAGTCAGCCGCGTCCATCTTGAGCGCGAGGAACCCCGATCCCGTCGAGAATTCGAATGAGTCCACGTTATCCCAAGTGAATCGTTCACCGGTTTCCAGATTAAGGAGCCCGGCCTGTTCCGGTATGGGCTTGCTGTCCTTGCGCAGCTTTTCTGCCTCTTCGAAGGTCTTGCTGATCGCATACGCGACCCAGCGCGAGTCATCTGAAAACTCCGGTTCGGAACCACGCGGTACTTCATACCGAACAGTCTGCAAGTTCCTGATGTATAGGGTGTCGTCAGCTCTGTGGTGACGGTAGCCGTATGTCATCCAGTCGCCGTCGTCGGAGATGGACACGGACACGATGCTGCGCCAACGCGCGTAGTCCTCGATCTGCATCGAGCGCAGGCTGTCCTGCTCCTGTGCAACCGCGGAGGACATTTCACATGGGAGGATCAAAACGGCTAACAGGGAAACGGTCGCGAAGAGTCGGGTGGACTTCATCGTTGTCTTCTCCATCGTTGGGCATGCTGGTCTTCGGTGCCACGCGAAGTGTTGGTGCTCCTCTGTTGGCTGGGAACAATATCGGTGTGAGGGACCGTAAGCGGCAACTGATCCTTGTGAAAGCCGGACCGTCGACGTCGCTGTGCTGAAGGGAGGGCGTTGCCGACACTCGGCGAGTCATCGCCGGGGGCTTGACCGCTGGAAACCGGCGCGCGACGTTCGATAGTACGGCGAAACCGCCATTGGTTGATTGGAGTGTACCCGTGAGTGTACTGATGCTCCCTGAGGAGCGCCGGGTGAGCCCGTTTGACGAGTCGTCAAAATTGCTCGCCGAGCCCGGCGCGCTGCGATCAGCTGCAGCCGATCAGGGATATCTCCATTTCCGCGCATTACTCCCCGATTCACTGCTTGCGCCTGTCCGTGCGTTCACCCGCGAGGCATTTGCCAAGTTTGGCTGGATCCACGCTGACTCGGACAACCCGCCGATCATAAAAGCGATCCCGGACGCGAAGCTGTCCGGACGAGGATGGGACGATCGAGACTGGGTGCAGTTTCAGCTACACTTCTGCAAACACCCTGAGTTCCTCGCTCTTGCCGAGGCTCCGCTTGTGATGGAAATCCTCGAGGCCATAATGGGTGAACCGGCGTGGCTAGCCTCGATGAACTTCTGCTGGATTCAACTGCCGGGCTGCCCCGAACAAACCACTTTACCGCATCAGGACGAGTGGTACCTTCCCCACTGTGACAGCATGTGGACCTTGTGGGTACCCCTTGTGGACATGCCGTTCGAAGTAGGGCCGCTTGGCGTTGTACCAGGTTCACAACGGCGCTCCGTCAAAGATCACTTCACCGCATTCTCGGGCCTTCAAGTCGAACCGAAAGTAGATTGGGCTTCAAATGAGGTGGGGGCAGGAGATGTCGTGTTCTTCTCCTCCCGTACGATCCATTGCGCGTGGTCAAACGTCTCCCCGACGCTCGCGCAGGTCTCGGCCGAGATACGCTATGAACCGCGGTCGGTTGGCAAAGACTCCAAACTGCATAGGCCGAAGAAGTAAGCTCGAGGCTCCTGAGGGCCACGGTATCATGGATATATGATGGGCGTTGCTCTGATCCAGTCCGGACTCACCGGAACATTGGACCACAGTCCGTTGGTTGCAGCCGCCACCCTATTCGGCGCAGGCGTGCTCACCAGCCTCACGCCGTGCGTCTATCCCCTTATTCCGATCACGGCAGGAGTCATCGCCGGCACAGCAGGCAAGGATGCTCCGCGGGGGAGGACGGTGACCCTCTCGCTCACTTATGTCCTCGGTTTGGCGCTATTCTACGCTCTGCTGGGCTTGCTGGCCGGCCTGTCGGGATCTTTGTTCGGGACCATCTCCGCCAATCCCTGGGTGCGATTTGCTGTCGGCAATCTCCTGCTGGTATTCGGGCTCGCCATGTTGGATGTGATTCCAGTACGGCTTCCGGAGGGTGTCACACGCTGGGCTGGGAACCTTGGCGGGGGGTCGTACCCGGCGGTATTCCTGCTAGGAGCGACTTCGGGAATCGTGGCCGCACCATGTGGCGCTCCCGCATTCGCGGTTGTCCTCACATGGGTGACGACCACACAGAGCGCACTGTGGGGATTCGTCTACCTGTTCGTGTTTTCTCTGGGCATGACGGCGCTACTCGCGGCAGTCGGCATCTTCTCTGGCACCCTCACTCTGTTGCCGAAGTCCGGTACGTGGATGGTGTGGGTTAAGAGAGCCGCAGGGGTCATCATGCTGGCCATGGCCGAGTACTACTTCATCCAGATGGGGATGGTAATGTGATCGTTCGATCGAATATCCATTGGCGCATGGTCATGGCTTCCGCCGCGTTGTGTTTACTCTGCGTGCAACCTGCAGCCGCGCAGGACGAAGTGGGCATCGCTCGTGGATCGGACGCGCTAGCGGTCGAGGTCGAAAACCTCGAAGACGGCGTTGTTGACCTGGGTGACTTTCTTGGCCGGCAGCCCGTACTGCTCGAGTTCTGGGCGACATGGTGCGAACAGTGCGAAGCCCTCGCGCCGAGCATTGACCGCGCGATCGAGCGATATGGCGATGAGGTGGCATTCTTCGCGATTGCTGTAGGAGTAGGGCAGTCGAAACGCGCAGTCCGCCGCCACGTCGAACGACACTCACCAGGGTATCGGTTCCTCTTTGACTCCAAGGGCGCGGCTGTACGCGCCTTCCAGGCTCCAACGACGGCGTACGTGGTGATTGTCGACGCAGACGGGAAGGTCGCGTACACAGGGGTGGGAGGTGATCAAGACTTAGAGGCGGCACTCCAGGACGTCATAGGAAGTGAGACCGTCGAAAGGTAGCGCGAAATGCCGACACGTCCCGCAGCGAACATTAGTGAGCGGTTGGCCCTTCTTGGGATTGTTTGGTCCGCTCGCGATTTACAGTTCGCGGAGGGGCGGTGTCGGCATGGAGCACGTGCTCTTAGCTAAGCCCCCTCGTCCTCGTCCGTTGGAGTCACTGCATCGATCGCCGCCTGTAGTTCGTCATACGCCGTCGGATCGGCCTGCCGGAACTGTTGGACGCTCCACGCGATCTTGCCTTCAGGATCCACGACGACAACCGAGCGTGCCCCGAGAAAGCCGGTTTCTCTGAGCGGAATCCCATAACTCGCTGCAACGGACCAATCAGTATCGGTGGCCATCAGGAACGGGAAGTCGTCGTCACCGGCCCAGGACGCGAGTTCTTCTGGTGAGTGGGCGCTGATTCCGATCAGTATAACGTTCCTACCGCCGTTGAAGACCTGTGCGTACATATCACGGTACGCATGCATTTGAACCGTTCAGCCACGCGTCCTTGCGCGGAAGAAGAACGCTAGCACGACGGTCTCACCGCGGTAGTCGCTCAGGCTAACCCGGTCTTGGAGCAGACCGTATCGTGTAGCGCCTGGGAGAGTGAACTCTGGAGCGGTCTCACCTACGGCCAGCAGACTGCTTTCCTCCTGCTGAGCTTCCGCCGGAGAGGCTGTGAGAACCCCGGCCGCCAGCAGGGAGGTAGTCAGGTAGCTACGCATTGCACTTCCCCGTTGTAATTGACTATTCAAGAGTGTCAATATTTGATCAGATGCGCAAGGCACATTTCCGTTTGGGATCAGACAACGCCGCGGCTTGGGTGATCGGAGGGCCGTTACCTCACTCTGCCCGCAGCGCTTCAGTCGGATCAACACTCGCTGCTCTTCGAGCCGGAAGATAGCTCGCGAAGAGAGCTACAACGGTTAGCGCGAATGCCACGACCGTATAGGTGATCGGATCCACGGGTTCTACTCCAAAGAGCAAGCCAGACAAGAGACGCGTTGTTGCATACGAGGCTCCAAGGCCCAGGAACACTCCGATCACGGCCAGGGTGAGTCCTTGCCGGAGCACCATGCCAACCAGTGACCTCTTTTGAGCGCCGAGCGCTATCCTGACCCCAATCTCCCTCGTTCGCTGGCTCACCACGTATGAGATGACGCCGTAAACCCCAATGGTGCCAAGCAACAACGCCACCGCGGCCGCTACCCCGAGCATGACCAGGGTGAATGACGTTCCAGCCGTCGACCTGGCGAGGATGTTTGCCAGCGTACGCACATTCGCCACCGGGAGGTTGGTGTTGGTTGACCAAACCGTTTCGCGGATGTCGCTCAGTAGACCGGTGGAGCCAATCCGTGAAGTTCTGATTGCGTATGTCAGGGTGCGTTGGGCAAAAAGTCCGCCCTCGGCATTGTCAGCCCACGGGTTGTTCGCCACCAAGGGCCAGAAGATCGTGCTAGTGGGGTCTTGGGCCACACCATCGTCGCGTATGTTGCCGACCACTCCGACGATCTCTCGCCAGTTCGTTGATGTCGATGCGACAGCGATGCGTTTGCCGAGAGCGGCATCCGGTTCGCCCCAGTACTCGCGTGCGAAGTTTTCGGTAACAACGACAGCGGGTGAGTGCGAACGAACGTCATCCCAAGTGAACCCTCGCCCGGCGATCACGGGGTTTTGCATCGTCTCGAAGTAGCCCGGGCCGATCCACTTGAACCGCCTCATCGGTGGCAATTGGTCTTCGGGGTGGGGAAACCCCTCAACATCGATTCCGTCGTTTGCCCCCCCCTGAAAGCCCATCGTGATAGAGGAAGTCAGGCCCACCGAGGAGACGCCGGGGAGTTCCCCGATGCCTGACGCGATCTGATGATGTGTCTCAACCATCTCCACCAGATCTTCAACCTCGGCAGAGGGGATAGTGATTCGAAGCGTCAACACGGACTCGGGTCCCCGGAAACCCGGGTCAACCTTCCGCAGCTCTTGGAGACTCCTGATCATCAGGCCCGATCCCACGAGCAAAACCAGCGCGAGAGCCATTTGAGCTACCACCAGTGTGTTTCGTGCGCGAAATCGTTCCCGGATGCTGCCCGAACCTCTTCCTCCCTCTTTCAACGCCCGAACCAAACATAAATCGCGGTGCCGGAGAATTGGGAGCAGCCCGATCAAGAAGCCAGCGAGAATCGAGATACCTCCGGTAAAGCAAAGCACCGTTTTGTCCAAGGAGATTTCGTGGAGGCGGGGAAGGTTGGAGGGCGCGAGGGCCATAATCGTCTGTAGGCTAACGTATGCCAGCCCGAGTCCGAGAACACCCCCGAGTATCCCGAGCATGATACTCTCCGAGACACTCTGTACTGCGAGTTGAGCGCGGCCCGCGCCCAAAGCGGTCCGCACTGCAATCCCTCGGTCTTGGCCCTCGGCGCGGGCCAATGAGAGGTTCGCCACGTTTGCACAGGCTATCAATAGTACGATGCCCGCAGTGCCCAGAAGTATCCAGAGAACATTCCCAACGTTGCCTACGAGGTCCGTCTTGAGTGGGCGGACCAGGGGAGCAAACTGGGCCTCTTCGAGGACGGCAAGAGCAATTCCTCCCGGGAACTTTTCCACCGCAATGGGAATCAAGCGAGCCAATTCGGCATTTGCTTGATCGATGGTGATTTCGGGCCTCAACCTCGCTACCGACTGGTAAGAGAAGTTGCCCACAAACAGTCTTGACCGATCAAACCGATAGGGTAGGTAGATTGCCGCGGTGTATTCACGCATCCTGAAACCCTCGGGCAACACACCGATGATCTCTCTGGCCACCCCATCCACCCTCAGGGTTTGTCCAACCACACCGGGATCACCGCCAAAGCGGGTCTGCCAGTAGCTCCAGTCCAGGATGATTGTCCGTGGGGTTTCCGGCGTAGCATCGTCGGGGCTGAACGTACGTCCGAGAACGGGTTGAGTTCTGAGTGCGGGTAGAACCCCCTCCGTCATCCAAATTGCCGCTTCCTGAGCCGCCTCGTCCAAGCCAGTTACAGCCACCGTGCCGGAATTCCACAATCCGACATCCTCGAAAACTCGGGACTCGTCTACGTACGTGAAGTGTATGGCTGGAGACTGCACTACCAGGTCCATACCCATGCCCGGTGCCGTATTCCACACTCCGACCAGCTGTTCTGGTTCGTCGTAGGCGAGAGGCCTCAGCAGAACACCATTCGCGAGGCTGAATATCGCGGTGTTTGCCCCAATGCCGACCGCGAATGTGACCAACACAACGGCACTGAAGCCGGGTGACTTCCGCAAACGTCTGAGTGAGAAGCGAAGCTCTCGCAGCAGGTTTGCCACGGATGCCCAGCGGCCGCCGCGGTTTCGCAATGATTGTTCTGAGCTTTCGAGCCGCCGGGCCGTTTTTGACGTGGTAAGAACCCGGTTCGATCTCACTATGTCGGCCGCGAGTGTTGTCCAGTCCGTAACGTGACTGCGTGCTTCCTCGTCGGCTTGTTTCTCGGAGGCACCTCGCGTGAGTGCTCCCACAAAACAGTCGTGCAGTTGCGATGCGATTTCTTCTACGATCTCTGCTTCGAGGTGACCTTTTGCGTTCGCAATCTCGAGGTTCTGTCGAACGTACTCTTTCCAGTCACGCATTGTTGGAATCCAATATCAGGTGTAGTGCGGTCTTGAACTCTTCCCAGATCTCGCGCTGCTCGGCCAAGGCCTTCTTCCCCTTGGGAGTCAGCCGATAAAACCTGCGCCGCCGCTCCCCTGGCTTTTCCACCCAGTAGCCTTTGATCCAGCCGCGATCTTCCATGCGGCAGAGAACCGGGTAGAGTGACGACACCCTGAATTGCAGGCGTCCGCCGGATTTGGCCTCGATTTGCCGGCCGATCTCGTATCCGTGGCAGGGTTTGTCTTCGAGCAGCGAGAGCAGCAGCAACTCCATGCTGCCCTTTTTCAGTGTTGGGCTGAACAAGATTGGCCTCCATATACGTTATTGCAACATATCGCAATAACGTACGTAGAGGCCTCGGGGAAGTTTCAGCGTAGGGACCGCTAGTCCTCGAGCGTGGAAATATCTCCTTCCGGAAGACCCTGCGCCCTGGCCTTCAGCAAGCGGCGCATGATTTTTCCGGACCGGGTTTTGGGAAGGCTCTCGACAAACTCGACTTGCTCGGGCTTCGCGATGGGGCCCACTTCCCGTCCCACGTGCAGCACGAGTTCTTTGGCAAGCTCCGGCGTTGCTTGATAACCCTCTCTGAGGATCACGTACGCATGGATGACGTTGCCACGGACATTGTGAGGTATCCCGATTGCCGCTGACTCAGCAACAGCTACGTGACTTACCAATGCCGACTCGATCTCTGCTGTGCCGAGACGGTAGCCCGACACCTTGATCACATCATCGGTCCGGCCGATGATCCAGAAATAGCCGTACTCGTACACCTTGGCTGAATCGCCGGTCAGGTACTTGCCCGGATATGTGGACCAATATTGCGCCTTGAAGCGCTCGGGATCCTTGTAAATACCGCGGAGCATCGAGGGCCACGGCGTGGTGATCACGAGTGCACCTTCCTCGCCGGGTGGCACCTCTTTGCCGTCCTCGTCCAGAACCTCTGCTTGAATTCCGGGGAACGGCTTGGTTCCTGACCCCGGCTTGAGTGGCAAAGATGGCACCGGAGTGATCATGAACGCGCCCGTCTCCGTCTGCCACCAGGTGTCGATGATTGGGCACCGATTCTCTCCGACAACCTCGTAGTACCAACGCCAGGCCTCGGGGTTTATGGGCTCACCGACGCTTCCAAGAAGGCGCAGGGTCGATGTGTCACGTTTCTTGACCCAGGACTCCCCGAACCGCATCAGGCCGCGGATCGCCGTAGGTGCGGTGTACAGGATCGACACGCCGTACCTCTCCACGACGCGCCACCACCGGTCGGGGTATGGGTACGTAGGTGCGCCCTCGTACATGACGGATGTGGCACCTAGGATCAGAGGACCGTACACGATGTAGCTGTGGCCTGTGATCCACCCGGCGTCGGCTGCGCACCACCATCTGTCTTCCGGCTTGAGATCGAATGCGTACTTCAGGGTGGTTGCGACGCCCACCTGATACCCTCCGTGCGTGTGCACGATGGCCTTCGGCCTCCCTGTCGTGCCCGAGGTGTAGAGCATGAACAGGGGATCTTCGGCGTCCATCTCCTCTGTGGGGCAATGCGCTTCACTTCCACGGGCGATTGGCAACGTCATCAGCTCGTCGTAGAAGTAGTCACGTTCGGTTTCCATCGCGACGTCCTCGCCGGTACGCCTGACCACCACTACGTGCTCGACCGTTCCACATCGCCGCAGTGCCTCGTCGGATATCTCCTTGAGTGGCACGATCTTCCCTCGCAGATACCCGCCGTCAGCCGTGATCAGCACGCGCGACTCGGAGTCTTCGATACGTCCTGCCAAGGCTTCAACCGAGAACCCGCCGTACACCACGGAATGCACGGCACCGATCTTTGCGCATGCCAGCATGGCCATCATCTGCTCGGGAATTCGCGGCATGTAGATGGTGACACGATCTCCTCTTCCCACTCCCATGCTCTTGAGGACGTTGGCGAATTGGCACACCTCGCGGTTGAGCGCAAAGT
>JBDGYW010000227.1:0-14614 GCA_039588935.1 Gemmatimonadota bacterium
GTTCTGGGACTACAACCTCGATGACCGTGTCGATTTCATGGTCGGCAATTTCCTGGCATTCGACCCGGAATACGTGTCACCCACCGCTCCGGAAATGATGCCGCACCCGTCGGAGTACGCTGGGCAGGCATCCATGCTGTATCGACAGAAAGCGGATGGCAGGTTCACCGAGGTGACAGACGAGGTGGGACTCCTGCACCCCGACTCAAAGTGCATGGGCTTGACGCTGTTTGACTACGATGACGACGGCGACCTGGACTTGTTTCAGGGCAACGATCACCAGATGAATTTCTTATTCCGGAACGAGGGAGATCTGCTGTTCACCGAAGTGGCCCAGCAGAGCGGTGTTGCGGCTAATGACAGGGGCATCGGTACAGGGTCCATGCACGGGTCGATCGGCGACGTCGATGGAGATGGCCTCATCGATTTGTTGGTCGTGGACTTACGTTACGGAGCGATGTATCGGAACCTAGGCGACGGTTCTTTCGAGGATGTCACTGAGAGCAGTGGCATCGCCTCCTTGTTCGACGGCAAGGGCGAGTGGGCGGCAGCCATGTTCGATTACGACAACGATGGCGACCTGGACATCTTCTCCGCGAACGGAACCGCTGAGGAGCTGATCCTGCAGCCCCCATTGTTGTTGCAGAACGACGGGTATGGCAACTTCACGGACGTAGGCCCCCAACTGAGCGAGTATTTCCGAGAGCTGCGCTCCGGGCGAGCGGCCGCTGTGTGGGACTACGACAACGATGGAGACCGAGACATAATCGTGTCGCATGTGGACTTGCGGGCGACCGCCACTCTGCTTCGGAACGACGGTGGCAACCGCAACCGCTGGCTCGGGTTGAACCTGGTTGGAGCTGGCGGGCCTGCATCGGCCATCGGGGCAAAGGTCACGGCGCAGACGGCAAGTCGAAGGCAGGTCGCGGTGAACCAGTGGGCCACTAGCTACCTGTCGTACAATGATCCGCGGATGTTCTTCGGATTGGGAGACGACCGCGTGGTGGAGCGACTCGAGATCCGCTGGCCGGATGGGACCAGCCAGATCCTCACCGACATAACCGCAGACCGGTATCTGACAGTGGTGCAGGGGGAGGACTCACCAGAATAGCCATTCCCCCATACCCCCGTTGTCCATCAGGCGCGGGGCCACTAGCTTGCTCTGCTTCGCGATTCAACAGGAAGAACTTCTCAAGACCTGTGTGAAGGAATCCCGGACATGCCACACCCCAAAACATTCGCCGGCGTAGCCCGCGCACCATTCCTCACCCTGCCGTTCGTTCTGGTGGCGGCAGGCGCTGCCGCTGCCGCATACGACGGAGCCTTCAGCTGGCTCCGCACGATTCTGGCGCTTGTCGGACTTCTGGCGCTACACATCGCCGCCAACGTGTTCAACGAAGTGAGCGACATGCGCACCGGGATCGACAAGAACACAGAAAGAACACCGTTTTCAGGTGGAAGTGGAACGCTACCGGCGGGGGCCATGTCGGTGCGAACTGCAACCGTATTCGCGGTGTGTGCCTCATCTGTGGGTTTGGCCATCGGCATCTGGTTCTACACAATAATTGGATGGCCGCTGGTGCCGTTTTTGGTTCTGGGCGCCATCTTCGTGGTTGGCTACACCGACGTACTCACGAAGATGGGGATCGGTGAAGTTGCTGCCGGCCTTGGCCTGGGTGGACTTCCAGTCGCGGGAGTTGCGCTCGTGCAGGCTGGAGTCATCGGCCCCGCCGCGATCGCTGCTGCGATTCCAGCAACACTCATGACTTTCAACCTGCTGCTCCTGAATGAATTCCCCGACGAGGCGGCCGATCGCGATGGCGGCAGACGCCACCTCGTGATCCAACTCGGCAGGCCCAGTGCGGCGATCGTGTACGCAGTCGCCGGGCTGCTCACCCCAATCTCGATCGCGGTCTCAGTAGTGATCGATTCGCTACCGCTGGTGGCATTGGCGGCGATTCTGCCGTCGCTGCTCCTGGCCAAGCCCCTGGCCTGGGCGTTCAAGACACCGGCCGAGCCCGTGCCGATCCCGGCCCTGGGCGCAAACGTTGCTTGGCTTCATCTGACAAACCTGGTACTGGCGGGAGCGTTGATCGCTGCTTTGTACATGTAGCTGAACTAGCAGGCCCACCCTACTATCTTACGCCATCGCCCGCCCTTCAGGGCGGTCCGGCGCGGAGCGGCGCCGAGCCGATCATTCATTGGTGGGATTCAGAGTGTAATACGCAGCCACCTGTATCGCGGCTTTTCGCACCTAGCGACAACAATCCGTTGTCTTGGCGTGCGCCGGAAGCCGACGGACAATCGGAGAACCAAAAGACATGAACGCATCCGCCGATCCAAATCTGTCCGAACACACTCTGCACGGCATCGAAGCTTGTTGCCTCGAACGCGAAATGATGAACGAGGTGTTCGCCACGGTGCTGAGGGAGCCCGGCGAGGATGCACGATCGGTTCTCGCGCGTACTGGCCGAATGTTGCGGGAATTCGAGGCCGAAGTGATCCGCATGCACGTGTTCGGCGCGACCGACTCGTACCCGGCATTTAGAGACGCAATGATTGCAGAGGTGGGTGAGATCGATTGGCCGCTGACGTACGTGCAGGGCAATGACTGTTACGGCGCCGCACTTGCGGGCATACAGTTGCATGCCCTGTCGGGTACGACCGTCGACACCATCCGGCAGAACGGTGAACCGGTCGGGCGCGTCTTCGAAGATCGCCATGCACGTTACTGTTATCTGGGTGATCTCCGCTCGGCGGACACGGCGTTGCCACGCACCGAGCAGGGCAGGGAGTCGTTCGTTCAGTTGGAGGAAGGATTGGCGCACGCGGGAATGGAACTGCAAGATCTGGTGCGTACTTGGCTATTCATCGATGACATCCTGGATTGGTACGGAGAGTTCAACAGGATGCGAGATGAGTTCTTTGCCGAGAAAGGCATGTTCGACCGATTCCTGCCGTCCAGCACAGGAATCGGAGGCGCCAATCCCCAAGGCGCGGCAGTGGCAGCGTGTGCAGTGGCTCTCCAACCGGTGGGCGAGGGCGTTACGGTCCAGGAGGTTCTCTCGCCACTTCAGTGCCCCGCGCACGACTACGGAAGTTCGTTCAGCCGAGCGGCTGAGATCGCGACCCCCGACTACCGTTGCGTACTCGTGTCCGGAACGGCGAGCATCGAACCTGAAGGTGAAACTGTCCACGTGGGCGATACTGAAGCACAGATCGACTTGACGCTCAGGGTCGTGAATGAGATACTGAAATCCCGGGGCCTCGATTTTTCGAAGACCACGCGGGCAAACGCATATTTCAAGCATCAGAATGATGCAGCGACTTTCGGAAAGTTCTGCGCCGAATTCGGGATTCCGGCTAGGCGGGTGGTCATTTCCCACGACGATGTTTGCCGTGACGATCTGCTGTTTGAAATCGAACTAGACGCGATCAACGTGGGTCGCTAACGGACAGAGTCTAAAGGTGCGGCAGATGCGATTCATTCCGGCATCATGGCTCGGCAGAGGCACGGTAGCTGGTCTCGGGCTGGCCTGCTTGGGGCTGGTGTGGGTCACCGCTGACATGCTCGTCGCGCGTGGCAGCACCGATGACCTTTCAATTACCTATCCCTTCGACGGCTCACTGTTCCCACCAGAAATAATCCCGCCGGTCGTCTGGTGGCAGGACAACAACCAACATGCGGACGAATGGCGGATCACCGTTGCGGTCGATGGAGAGGAAGCGATCCAAACGGTCGTGGACACAACGGCCTGGACCCCGCATCTGGAGACCTGGGAGTGGATCAAGAGCCGAACGATCGGCACGCCGGCCACGATCACGGTGGAGAGTCTGAACAGGGTGTTGTTCCTGGGCCAATCCCTCGCCAAGCAGAATGTCTCCATAGCCACATCCCCCGACTCGGTTGGCGCACCGATCTACTACCGGGAGGTACCGCTTCCCTTCCGATTTGCGTTGCGCAATGTGCCGATGATCACCTGGCGTCTTGGTGACATCGGTTCTCCCGACAAACCTCAGACGGTGTTGACCAACCTGCCTGTTTGTGGAAACTGCCACTCATTTTCGGCCGATGGAAAGAAGCTGGGAATGGATGTCGATATCGGGAATGACAAAGGCGCATACGTACTGACGTCGTTCGAGGAGGAGACCGAGTTGACCAGGGACGAACTCATTAGTTGGAGTTCGTTTGTGAGGGATGAGAGGGTCCCAACGTTCGGAATGCTGCCTCGGGTCTCGCCGACTGGGAGATATGTGGTGGCTGGGGTGAGAGACAGGACGGTGTTCCTCCAGAGAGAGGACATCACCTTCTCGCAGATCTTCTTCCCGGTCATGGGTATCCTGGCCTACTTTGATGAAAGAACCGGGAGAATATCCGCGCTGCCGGGCGCAGACGATGAGCGGTATGTGCAGAGCAATGCCGTGTGGACGCCGGACGAGGAGCAAGTGATCTTTGCCCGCAGCCATGCCGTGGAGCTGCAGACCAGAAACGACAACAAGGACATACTCCTTACGCTCGAAGAGGCAGCTGAAGTACTCGGCGGCCACGAGTTTTTGGCAAAAGCCCAAGAAGGTGGAAGGGAGTTCAAGTTCGATCTGTACCGGCTGCCGTTCAACAACGGCAGGGGAGGCAGAGCAGAACCGATCGAAGGCGCATCTGAAAACGACATGAGCAACTTCTTCCCCAAGGTTTCTCCAGACGGAAGGTGGTTGGTTTTCACACAATCGCACAGCTTCATGCTGCTGCAGCCTGACAGCAAGATGTACATAATGCCAGCCGAAGGTGGCGAGCCGCGACTCATGAACGCCAACACGGATCGCATGAATTCGTGGCACAGTTGGTCGCCGAACGGACGGTGGATGGTCTTTTCATCAAAGGTCTTCTCACCGTACACGCAGCTCTTCCTGACCCACATCGATGAAGATGGCCATGACACACCGCCCGTCTTGTTGCGCAATTTCACCTCGGCAGAAAGGGCTGCGAACATACCGGAGTTCGTGAACATCGATCCCAAGTCTACACGCTCGATAAGAGAGATGTTCATCGATGACTACAACTATTTCCGAAGCGGGCGGATCTACGAACAATTCGAGGAGTTTGACCGGGCGGAAGAGGAGTTCCTGAAATCTCTCGAAATCAACCCTGAGAACACATCCGCATGGTACTCGCTGGGCACCCTGTATGCGGAGAGAGAGGATTTCGAGGAAGCGGAACGAATCTTTGAACGCATTGTGGAGATCGATCCCAACGACGCGGTTGTGCACAAGGATCTCGGTACCCTCTATTTCTCAATGGGCAGGCACAACGAGGCTAGGGCTGAGTTCGAGACGGCGGTTCGGCTGGACCCGAATAACGTGGCAGCTCGATTCAACCTGGCGACGCTCCGTCTGATGGGCAGGGACCTGGTAGGTGCGGAGCTGCGGTTTCACGACCTGCTGGCGCTCGATCTCGATGACAGCACTGCGGCACGGGTACACGTCAACCTTGGCCGCATCTATGCAATGCAACGCGATTTCCGAAGGACCGCGCGGGAGTTTTCAACGGCAGTGTCGCTCGATAGCACGGATATGGACGCTCGTTACAATCTCGGCGTTGCCTATAGGGCTTTGAACGAACATGGTCGGGCGCGTGAACAGTTCGAGGAGATCGTTGAGGCGGATCCGACAAACCTCGATGCGAGAAACGAGCTTGGCCGCATTCATGCCGAGCAACGGGAGTTTCAATCAGCAATTCGAGAATTCGATGTTGTCGTGGAGCAGGATCCCCGCAACATCTTCGCGCTCATGCACCTTGCGCGCATCTACCAGGAGCTGAATCGATACACAGACGCGGAGAGAGTCTTGCTCAGTGTCATTGACGTCGAGCCAAATAACGTCTTTGCCCATGTGAACCTTGGCCAAGTGTATGGTGAGACGCGGGATTACGCGAAGGCGGTGTCAGAATTCAGGGCGGCGTTGGAAGCTGACCCGAACGATCCGCGCGTCAGCTTCATGCTCGGGGAAGCTTTGGCGAGAGAAGACAGGTCGTTGGCGGAGTCGATGGCCGCGTACCAGACGGGACTCCGGCTGGACCCGAACAACCGGGAGGCGCACATCTCACTTGGCGAAGTATGTTTGCGGGCGGGCGACAGAGATGGCGCAATCAGGGAATTTCAGGCCGCCCTTGCCCTCAATCCCACGGACGAGGACAGACAATACCTGGAAGCGCAGTTAGCCGATCTGAGGTCGCCCGCGGTCAGGCCGTGAGCTTGGAGAACCGCCAACAGTGCACGGCTGTGTACTTACGTCTTACCGCACCAACCGCTGAAATCGTTCATGTTGGCGGAGTGGAGCCCATGCTGGATCGAGCCGAATCGATTGGGCCGACACGTGCGACGGAATTGAAAGCAGCATCTCGAGTCTGTCTATCGCTGTTTCCACATCGCCCAGTATAGTGTAGATACGGGCCAGTGTCTCCACCGCCAACGGTCCGTCGACGGCATCTTCAGTGACGGGGCGCAGGCGGGTCGCTTCCGTTCCCTCTTGCACAGCCTGCAAGCGCAATCCCAGTCCGGCGTACGCCAGGCCAAGTCGGCTGTGGATTCGGGGATCGTCGGGCAGAGCTGCCACTTGGCGTTCGAGGATTGTCCTCGCTGAGTCGAAATGCGCGATGGCTATAGTAGGTTGTTCGACCCGCGTCGCTACGTCTGCCTTGGCCAAGTAGTATCCGGCGGAGTCTTGGAGGCTAGAACTCAGGCGCATCCTGGAAATGACCGAATCGTATTCGCCACCGAGTACGCGAGGGATCGCACTCCAATGACCGGCGGACAGTCTCAACACCTGTTCGCCGTTCGTCGGGTCCGCCAGGATATCTCTCGCGCCCGCCGTGTCGCCGCGTTCGCCGAGCCGAGCCATGGCCGCGACGTTGCGAGCGTATGAAAAATCGGGTGCAATCGACAAGGCAGCTAAGGCGTCGTCTTCGGCGGTACTGAACTCGCGCAGTATCAAATGAGTGAAGCTCGCTCCGGCCTTACAGGTTGCACACGATGGGTCGATCTCGGCCGCCTCGTAGTGATTCTCGAGGGCTTGCTCAAAATCGCCCTGCCGCCGCCGAATTCCAGCCACCAATGCCAACACATCGCTCACGCCGGGCCAGTTTGTGCGCGCAAGCTCGAAGTGACGCAGTGCACGGTCGTAGTCGCGTTCTCCCCAGTAATAGTACCAGCCCAATGCCAGGTGACAGTCCGGAATGTCGGGGCGAAGCTGGACTGCCTGATCAGCTGCGGCTTTGGCGGCGGCCAATCGGTGAGGCGTGCGGTCGTGGTTCCACCAGTACATCGATGTGTGCGCTATGGCCAGCTTGGCGAATGCTCGCACGAAACCAGAGTCGCGGGCAGTCGCCCGTTCGAAGAGTTCCACAGCGGTTCGTGCCGCGTCAACGTCATATGAGGCTCGTCGTAGGTTGTCGTTGCCCAACAGGAACAGGTCGTACGCCTCGGGATCACTGGTCGGTGTCGTGCGTAGCCAGTCGCGCTCCGTGCTGAGCGGCGAGAGGCCCAATACCTGGACGACCGCTTCGACAACGCGTATCTGCCCTGCGAAGACTTGAGCCAGGTCTTCACGAATGGTCTCGGTCCAGATTTGTGCTCCGTCGGCCACACGCGTAAGACTCGGGATCACTCGAACGGACAACGATCCGTCGGCGCTCAAGACGCGCTCAACGGAGCCTCGCAACAGGAACTCGGCATCCAGACCCGCGTCGGTGAACACCTCTGCGTCGTCCGGCGTGTCAAGGCCACCGTCGTTTGGGCCGACGAGGCTCAGCCGCTGCATTCCAGCCAGTCGACACACGATGTCCTCGGCCAGGCCAATGACGAAATAGTCGTCGTTGGGGGATCCGAGATTCTCAAAGGGAAGTACCGCTAACGAAACAGTAGGGGCAGCCAGCGATGTGCCATTCCCCCGTAGTCCAAGCAACGCGCCGGCACATACTAATAGCACCAATATTGCCCCGAGCACGTTCCGGAGCCGAAGCAGGGAGAGTGTCCCACCACCCGGCGAATGCCTGGATTCATCTGCTGTGGCACCGACTGTGCCGTTCACCGTGAAGCTTGGCTCCGATACAGCCAGTGACACACTCTGCGATGGCTGCTTCCTCAAGAGGTCGACCAACTCCAATACTGTGTTGTCGGGTTCTACTTCCAGATCGGAGCGGACAGTCTCGGTGTGGATGTGGGCTTGGGTGATGGCTCCCGCACGGTCACCGGTGGCTTCCAGAGCCGAGATCAATCGGTATGCGACCTCGGAACTGTAAGGGTCTTGTGTAGCCAACCTCTTCCACCACCGTGCAGCGGTCGTCGTATCGCTGGCGGCTTCAGCATCTTCGGCAAGGGATCTGAGCGCATCGGCATATAGTTGAGCAAGGCGATCGCGTTCAACTCCAAGCCATTTTTCAAATTCCGGCGCGTCATTTATGAAGAACCCTCTCAGCAAAGGCCCGCTGTAGAGTTCGGCAGCTCGTTCGGTGTCTCCCTGCCGGATGCACTCCTCGAAGAGAACGACATCGCAGCTGAGTGTGTTGAAATCGATTCCGATTTCTTCGGGACCTCGGTTCAGGACGACATCGCGTCCGAGCGACTGTCTGAGAAAGTGCAGAGCCTGTCGCAACGCCGCTCGTGCATGACGCTGGTCCGTCTCTGGCCAGAAGAGGCCTACGAGTGTGTCACGCCTGTGGAACCCCCGGGGCTGAGCGACGGCAAGGTAGCTGAGCAGCGCCATCCGCTTGCCCTGAGCCAAGGCTGACCGAACCTCCAGACCGTCTGCGGTTCTTAGGTCCAAATGGCCAAGTGTCCGCAGATCGATTGCGTGCTGAGGCGGAGATACCGTGAACGTCATGTTTCGATATGAAACCTTTGCGAACACCAGTTCTATACCGGCGTCGCACATTGTATGTCTGTTGGGTGCCTCCTGCGGCTCTTCGCTGCCATGGAGCGTCCGACGTGAGGCACCCGTGCTGTGTCGGGCATCTTGCCGCTTGACAAGAGTGCTCGTCGGGAAGGGACGAGCGGGACCACGCCACGCCCGGCCCGACACAACACGGTGCCTTCTTTTTCACGCACACCGCAGCTCCAGGTTGTCCCACTCGGGCGTCGTGCCGTGTGGCGCGAAATCATGCTATCCCGTCCCCATGTTAACTTGGATAAAATGATCTTCGCCAATCTCAGTGTTGTCGCCGCGATCACAATCTTCGTGGGAATCTTGCTGCTTCTGGGTATCCTCGTGTCAGCGGTTGTGTCGCTGCGGGAAAACGAGCCGGTCGCCGCGGGACGGCTGTTCGCGGGCGCACTCATCCTTCCTTTGCCGTTCTTCTTGGTTGGGCACACCGCGGCCGACCATGGCAATACGCTGGTTCTGATACTGCTGTCGTTGGTAGGAGCTGCGTTGATCGTGCTGCTCGTTCCCGTTGGAGGATCGGCCGATATCGGAGAGGATCTTCCGCAGGGCAAGATCGATGAACGGGACATCATGTTCTCGCGGGCGGCACTAGTGCCCGGCTCACGCCGGTTCGAGAACTACTACCAGGCGAAACCCGAGTACCGAGCACCCGACAGCTTGTTCAGGTCGAAGCCCGGTTTGCTCGCGAAGGGAGCGACCGCCTACGATCCTCTTCACTTTTCCGCGGCCGACGCCAGTTTCTTCACCATCGAGCAGCTGCGGCCATTCGTAGATGGTGTTGCCGCCCCCTCGCGGGTCGAGTCGGAGCCAACCGCCATGTCGGACTTTGTCAAGCAGTGGGGGCAGAAGCTCGGCGCCGTGGCGGTCGGGATCACAGCACTCCGAGACTACCATCTTTACAGCGTCGTAGGCAGAGGTGACGACTACGGCAAGCCGGTGAATCTGTCGCACCGATATGCGATTGCACTTACGGTGGAAATGGATAAGCGCACTCTTGATTCGGCTCCTCTCGGGCCCGCTGTGATGGAAAGTGCGCAGCAGTACGTCATCGCGGGTACGATCGCCGTTCAGATGGCTAAGTTCATCCGAAAGCTGGGCTACCCCGCGCGCGCTCATATCGACGGCAACTACAGGGTAGTATGCCCGTTGGTTGCGCGAGACGCCGGCCTAGGTGAACTCGGGAGAATGGGGTTGCTGATGACGCCGAGGCTTGGTCCTCGTGTGCGATTGGGGGTTGTGACAACCGATCTGCCTCTGGTACCGGACAAACCAGCCCGCGATGCCACGACCATCGATTTTTGCGAACGGTGCAAGAAGTGCGCTGATGTGTGTCCGAGCGGAGCGATTTCGTCGGACCCGCGGAAGGTCGTCGGCGGCGTGAAGAGGTGGCAGATCGACTCTGAAGCGTGCTTCACGTTGTGGTGTCAGCTCGGGACCGACTGCGCCCGCTGCGTGAAGGTGTGTCCGTACTCCCATCCTGACAACATGCTGCACAATCTCGTGAGGCGCGGAGTGCGCCATTCATCACTCTTCAGGGAAGTGGCGGTGAGGATGGACGACCTACTCTACGGTAGACATCCGAAACCGTCTGAATTGCTCGATTGGCAGAAGGTGAGTACTCAGACCGAGTAGCCTTCGATCGCGTCTGGGCGGCGAGCCTCTGTCCTCGGGGGTGGGGTCTTACTCTTCGACGCGCTTTCGCTTGGATTTCGCTCGTGACTTCTTCAGCATTTCGCGGTATTCTGAGCGCCGATCTTCCAGGCCGTCCACGGCTTCCTCTGCACTCAAACCCATCGATGCGCTACCAGGCACTTTGGGGTCTGTTGCATACCAACGTTCGTTGCCGTCCTCATCGATTTCCATCGAGATGTTGACCCCGTCACCATTCACGGGCAGATCTGATCCCGGTATCTCGTCGGGTTCCTCTTCGTGAAAGTCGGGCTCTTTGGACCGCCGTCGCATATCGCGAAACTCACGGCGTCTTTGTTCCAAACCCTCGATTACTTCTTCGGCACTGTATCCTTGCGAATGACTGTCGGGAACCTTTGCATCTTGGGCGTAGTAGACCTCGTTTCCGTCAGCATCGACCTCCATTGAGATCTCGACGTCTTCTTCCTCGAGCCCCGAGTCGGGATCCGCCAGAAGCTCAAGCTCTTCGAACTCATCCTCGTCGTCTTGCAGGAGAGAAAGATCGTCCGGGTCGTCGTCGTAGTCAGGTTTTTCGTAATCGCCCAGGTTGTGCCTCATAGTCGTGCCGTGCGTCTAGTCCGTCTCTATTCTGTGTTGGGTTGACCGCCTACATTTCCAATACGTGGCCGGTCCGAGAGAGTGTCACCTAAAAATAATGCCTCATATGTGCTGATATCGTCAACCGATACGAATACCGCGGGTCGTAGTGACTGTTCGGTGGTTCAATAAGCTCTGTTGTGGACTCGCGATGGTCGGGATGGCATAATGCTTCAGGTGCGCTGCTGCTTTACCCTTTGTTTCAAGGAGGAACCAATGTCCGGTGTTACACCTCGAGGGCGATTTGTCTGGTACGATCTCATGACGTCCGATCCAGATGCAGCCGTCGACTTCTATACGAGACTGGTTGGTTGGAGCACTGCGCAGTGGGGAGGGGAAGGTGACCCTTATACGATGTGGACCAACAACGGCGTACCGCTGGGCGGAGTCATGCTTCTCCCCGATGAAGCAAAAGCTGCTGGAGCGCCGCCACACTGGATGGCCTACGTATCCGTTCCGGATACGAAAGCGACAGTGACGCAAACTGAGGAAATGGGTGGCAGCGTGATTGTGCCATCGACCGACATTCCAAATACTGGCAGCTTTGCCATCTTGCACGATCCCCAGGGGGGTGCCTTCGCGGCGTTCACTCCTCTCGAGGCGGCACCGGGCATCGACGACCAACCCAAGGTTGGCCAGTTTTCATGGAATGAACTCGCAACCAGTGACGCAAAGGCGGCATTCGATTTCTACCAGGCAATCTTCGGGTGGGAAGAGACCGAAGCCATGGACATGGGCAAAGCGGGCACATATCAGATGTACGGTCACGGTGGCCCGTCACTTGGGGGGATATTCGACAAACCGGACGAAGTCGAGGGGCCGCCCGAGTGGCTGTACTATATCAGGGTCGAGGATGCACGCGAGACGGCAGTGACTCTACAGATGCTTGGCGGTCAGGTGATGAACGGTCCCATCGAAGTCCCTGGTGGAGACCTTGTTGCTCATTGTCTGGACCCGCAGGGTGGAAGGTTCGCGATTCACTCAGCGGAGGCTGGGGAGGCGTAAGAAGAACAAAGACGCGGTGCATACCGCGCCTCTGAGATGTTGTTTTGAATGTGGGGCCGAGTTCCGTGCAGAACCCGGCCCTACGTCTTTACTAGCGATTCTCCAACTCGCCTAATGCCCAGATGGCCCAGCGGCGCACCTCGGCGCTTTCGTCATTCTGTAGAGCCTCCGACAGAGCCTCGGCGGCGCTCGCGTCTTCGATTTCCCCTAGTGCCCATGCCGACCAGCGTCGTACCTGGGCGGAAGAGTCGTTCAGCAGCGCGCGGCACAGCCCCTGAACGGCTCTGGGGCTCTCGATCTCCCCGAGCGCCCACGCTGCCCAACGGCGGGCCTCAGTGTAGGAGTCTTGCTGCAGTGTGGCGACCAACGCGTCGACAGCTTCAGGGCTCTCTATCTCTCCAAGCGCCCAGGCCGCCCAGCGACGAGCCTCGCCGCTTTCCTCCTCGCGAAGCATTTCACCGAGAGCATCTACACCTTCCGGACTCTCAATCTCTCCGAGCGCCCAGGCCGCCCAGCGGCGCGCTTCACTGTAGGAGTCGTTGCGAGCCGCGACCGAGAGGGCTGCGACGCCCCGAGAGTCTTCAATCTCGCCCAGCGCCCAGGCCGCCCAGCGACGAACTTCGTTAGACGAGTCGTTCTTTAGTGCCTCTGAGAGGGCGCCGACACCGTCAGAATCCTCTATCTCACCCAATGCCCATGCTGCCCAGCGACGTGCTTCAGCATAGGAATCACTCATCAGGCAATAGGACAGGGCCGGGACGGCGCGAGAGTCTTCGATCTCACCCAACGCCCAGGCCGCCCAGCGACGCACTTCGTCGTCCGGGTCATTGCGCACAGCTTGGGAAAGGGCTTCAACGACTTCCTGGTCGTCGAAATCTTCGTCGCCGAGAGCCCTGGCCGCCATTACACGTACTTCGGGATCATCGTCGAAAAGAGCTTCGATGAGGGCTTCCATTCCGATATGGGAACCTCGTGAACCGGTGTCGCGGGTCCGCTCGCGAGTGCGTTCGCGGGATCGCTCGCGAATTCTCTCCCGCTCTCGCCCCATGCTCTCCCGCACGCTCTCGGCGATTTCCCGAGCCATCTCGGTTGCCTCGACCTCGAGTATCTGGAGCGACTCCGCGTCGGCCCCTGTATCGAGAGCGATGGAATCGTTGTGACGCAGCAGGCTCATGCCCGCGAACACGCCGGCCGGGGCGAGCAATGCCGCAAGTCCTGCTGCAAGCAGCATGGGCTTCGGGATTCGCCAACGCCGTTTCTCGGCAACTCCAATGGGTGCTCCAAGCGTGCCGTCGGAAACACCGGCAACGATTCCCGGCCACAGATCCTTTTCAGGTGTAGCTTCCGTGGGCAGTTCGTTGATTGCCTCAACGGTCGCTTTCAGCTCATCGATCCTCTTCATGCAGTGACCGCACGAATCGAGGTGATGGCGAACGAACCCATCGGCGGTGGCGTTGAGTTCTTCGTCGATGAACGGAGAAAGAAGTTCCTCAACGATCTGGCAATCGTCGGAGCCACCCTTGTTTAGATCGTGCTCACTCATTTGAGCAATGCCTCCCGCACGAGCCTTCGTGCTCTGTTCAACTGAGATTTGACCGTTCCTTCAGCGATCTCGGTCATTTCCGCGATTTCGCGATACCTGTAGCCTTCGATGTCGTGGAGTACGAGTACTTCCCTCGCTCCGTGAGGAAGCGCCGAAATGGCCCGCTCCAGATCCAGCTTCGTTTCGGGCATTGCCTGACGGACGCCGTTTTCAAACGCCTCTAGGTCGTCCGTGGTGGAGACCTTGCCTTCGCGACGTTTCTCGGAACGAAGGTGACCAAGCACAACGTTCGTTCCCAGGCGATGAAGCCAGGTGCCGAAAGCGCTCTGGAATCTGAACGAGGGAATTGCCTCCCAGGCACGTACGAAGATGTCCTGCGTGAGTTCTTCGGCGCGTCGGTGATCAGTCACCATTCGGAGACACAGCGCGTACATGCGCCGTACATGCATCTCGTAGAGGCGTTCGAATGCAGCTGCCTCGCCCGCTTGGGCTTTGCGAACGAGGCTGTTCTCGTCGAACAGGGGAATGGCATCTGTGTTTTCTTGTTCGTTCACCTTGGGCTCGTCGACCATTCGTGATTCAGAGATCCATGGCAACTTCAAGTATCCATTCTTCACTGCTGACGCCGTCATCGCAACTCCTCCTGAAACCGAGAGCCGGTATCGACTCTTGCTTGTCACCAGGTTGGATGCCTCAAACGGTGGATTGGTTCGAAGCGCGGAAAGGCGGAGTGGCGGTAGGATGGCCTACGTTTGGTACCTGTCGCAATCAGCCACCGTCTGGTGGTTTCGCTGTACAGCTAAGTTGTCGCATGACAATATGATAGGAGCGTTTGCCCACCAGGAA
>JBDGYW010000228.1:0-10519 GCA_039588935.1 Gemmatimonadota bacterium
TTTCCCGGTTGACCAGAGACTTTAGATCGACACGCGCCGTGGACGGTCTGAGCCTCGAAGTGGCCAGGGGAGAACTATTCGGGATCGTTGGACCCGACGGAGCCGGGAAGACGACGACTCTCAGAATGCTCGCCGGTGTGCTTCGTCCTACGTCTGGTGATGCTGTCATCGACGATGTCAGCGTGGCAAAGCATCCGGAAGCCGTGAAATCGCACATCGCGTACATGCCCCAGCGGTTCGGCCTCTATGCGGACCTGACCGTACGCGAGAACATCGAGTTCTATGCGGACCTCTACAGGGTACCCACAGCAGAGCGTCCTCCGCGGTTGGAACGTCTCTTCAGATTCTCCAATCTAGGAGCATTCCAGGACCGGCTTGCCGGCAATCTCTCCGGGGGAATGAAGCAGAAACTCTCGCTCTGCTGCGCCCTAATCCACCACCCCAAGGTTCTCTTGTTGGACGAACCCACCTTCGGTGTCGATCCCATTTCCCGGCGGGATCTCTGGCTCATTCTCCACGAAATGGTGGAAGAGGGAGTGACTATCCTGGTGAGCACATCCTACTTGGATGAGGCAGAACGCTGCGATCGGGTGGCGCTTCTTCACAACGGACGGGTCCTGGCGCTCGATACCCCGGAATCACTTCTGGATCTTCTGCCAGGAGAAGTTTTCTCGATCGAAGGACCCGACCCACGGGCAGCCAGGGACCTGCTGCGCGGCATGCCCGGTGTTGTGGGAACAGCCCTTTTCGGGAATACCGTTCACGCGGTATTAGTGGGAGCAGGGGAGGTAACGACTGAGACCCTGATTGAGACCGGTCTGACCGGTTACACGATCAATCCAGTAGAGCCTTCGCTGGAAGATGTCTTCCTTCAACTGGTGCGGGGGGAAGAAGAGGTGCACAGTGCCTGAGTCAGTGCGGGTGCGCGATTTGACGCGCAGATTCGGCGACTTCACCGCAGTGGACGGAGTCTCCTTCGATGTGGCACAGGGCCAGATTTTCGGCTTCTTGGGACCCAATGGAGCCGGAAAGACAACCACGATCCGCATGCTCATCAGCCTTCTGGCGCCCACGTCCGGAGAAGGATGGGTGGCGGGGCTGGATATCACCACCGAAGGCGAGTCTATCCGCCGCATGATCGGGTACATGTCGCAGAAGTTCTCCCTCTACACAGACCTCACTGTACACGAGAACATCGTCCTGTTCGGCGGTCTCTATGGGGTCACGGGAGACCGTTTCCGGAGCCGACGGGCTTGGGTGTTGGAAATGGCGGGCCTCACGGGGAGGGGAAATCACCTAACTGGAGACCTTCCTCTTGGCTGGAAACAACGCCTGGCGCTGGGATGTGCGGTCCTCCACGAGCCTCCGGTCCTCTTACTTGACGAGCCCACCTCCGGTGTGGACCCCTCGGCTCGGCGGCAGTTCTGGGACCTCATCAACGAACTCGCCCAGGGAGGAACGACCGTGCTGGTGAGCACGCATTACATGGAGGAGGCGGAGTACTGCAACCGACTGGTTCTCATGAACCGAGGAAAGGTCATCGCACTGGACGATCCAGCGGGACTCAGAGAACGGATGGCTGAACCCCTGCTGGAGATAACGACGTCCGCCCCTCCCCGTGCGGTTGAAACTCTCAAGCAGCAGGACGGCGTGCTCGAAGCGGCCATGTTTGGCCGGATGGTCCACGTGGTGGTAGAGAACGAAGCCAGTGCAAAGGAAGCAATCGCGGCAGCCTTGGCTGAGCGCTCCATACCATTGGAGAAGATCCAGCGGGTCACACCTTCTCTCGAGGACGTCTTCGTGGCCCTGATCAGGCAAGAGGGCGGAGCCGTGGAGGGCTGACCACAGTGGACTTTCATCGTCTCTTCGCCATGGCTCGGAAGGAGGCCATCCAACTCAAGCGGGACACCAGAAGCCTGATTCTGGCCTTCGTCCTCCCCGTCATAATGGTTCTCTTCTTTGGGTACGCCATCACCTGGGACGTCAACGATCTTCGCCTTGCAGTGTGGGACCAGGATGGCACCCGCGCCTCGCGAGAACTCACTGAAGTGTTCGAAGCCTCGGGGTATTTCCTGGTTGTGGCGCACCCCACTTCCTATCGAGAGGTGGAGAAGGATCTTTCCAAAACCCGCGTCCGAGCAGTCCTGACAATCCCTCCGGGATATGCCCGAGACCTCGAGGCGGGCCGATCTGTTGCGGTGCAGTTACTTCTGGACGGGAGCGACGCCAATACCGCAACGATTGCTCAGAACTACGCGGGAGCGATTGTCGCCCGTCACTCCGCAGAGGTCCAACTGCAAGGCCGAGCCATGCCGGGGGTGGCAAGGGCCGAAACCCGAATCTGGTACAACGAGACACTCGCAAGCAGAAACATGATCGTTCCGGGACTGGTCGCGGTGGTCATGTCCATTATCGCCGCAATGCTCACATCGCTGACCATCGCCAGGGAATGGGAGCGGGGCACGATGGAGCAACTCGCGTCCACTCCTGTGACGGCAGTGGAGATCGTTCTCGGAAAACTCCTGCCGTACCTGGCCATCGGCATCTTCGACGTGCATGTGGTCGTGGCAATGGGGATCCTGGTATTCGGCGTGCCGTTCAATGGGAGCGTGTTTCTTCTTGCGGCCCTTTCGATCCTTTTCCTGGTGGGTGCCCTGGGAGTGGGGATCTTCATATCGTCAGTGGCTGATTCCCAGGTCTTCGCCATGCAAGCGGCGATGGTAGCCACCTACCTCCCAGCGCTCCTGCTTTCGGGATTCATGTTCGACATAGCCGGAATGCCCATCGTCCTTCAAGGCATCACCTTCCTGATACCCGCCCGTTATTTCATCGTGGTGACTCGGGGCATCCTTCTCAAGGGGGTCGGCGTTGGTGCCCTATGGTCCCAGGCTGTGGCCATGCTGCCTTTCGCTGTACTAGGGCTCACCCTGGCCACCCGCGTGTTCAGGAAGGAGATCAAGGCATGAAGATCTCTCTGCTCAGAATCCGGGTTCTCATCCAGAAGGAACTTCGGCAGCTGTTCAGAGACCCAAAGACAAAGCGGATCATTTTCGCCGCCCCCGTCATCCAACTCCTCATGTTCGGTTATGCGGTGAACACGGACGTCAGAAATGTCGCAACGGTGGCCGTGGATCAGGACCGAACCGCCGAGTCGCGCCTCCTGCTGGAAACCCTGACGGCCTCCGGTTATTTCAGCATCGTGGAGGGTGGCAATGATCCCGGTGACATTGCGGATGCGCTCGACGCGGGCTCGGCGTTAGTAGGGGTGCAAATCCCTCCTGGTTTCTCACGGGACATGAAAGCCAGACGGTTCGCAACTGCCCAGATCCTCATCGACGGTACTAACTCCAACACGGCCACCGTCGCACAAGGATATGCCGGTCGTATCATACAGGAGTTCGCAATTGAGCAGGCAACCATCCTGGGACGAACGCAGCAGGGTGGGATCGAGCTGAGGTCTCGGGCCTGGTACAACCCGGACCTCTCGAGCCGGGTCTACAACGTTCCCGGCATCGTGGGCCTTCTGCTGTTGCTCATGGCCCTGCTCCTCACCGGCCTAGCGGTGGTGAGAGAGCGGGAGTTAGGAACACTCGAGCAGCTAATGGTGAGTCCCGTCAGCCCCACGGAACTCATCCTTGGGAAGACTGTTCCGGTTGTGTTCATCTGCCTCG
Organism: Gemmatimonadota bacterium; assembly: GCA_039588935.1. Lineage (GTDB taxonomy): Bacteria > Gemmatimonadota > Gemmatimonadetes > Gemmatimonadales > GWC2-71-9 > JBDGYW01. Next base: position 3,672 of record JBDGYW010000228.1, read on the forward strand.
TGGATCTCGCCCTCATCACGACACTTGCAGTCTTGTGGTTCCACATCCCCTTGAGGGGACCGGTCTTGGCTCTCCTGCTCGCATCGTTCCTCTATGTCCTGAGTGGCCTCGGGGTTGGACTCATCATCTCAACCATCTCGAAGACGCAACAGGAAGCCTTCCTAACGATATTTCTTTTTGTCATCCCGGCCATCATTCTATCGGGTTTCATGTACCCGATCGACACCATGCCGGAGGTCTTCCAGTATCTCACTCTTCTGAATCCAATCCGGTATTTCATGGAAATGGTTCGCGGCATATTCCTAAAGGGACAAGGAGTGACTGACCTTTGGATCCACTATCTGGTGTTGACAGGTATGGCGCTGGTCGTGGTTGTCGGAGCCAGTAAGCGGTTCAAGAAGAGCCTGGAGTAGCTGGACCGAAGACTCCGCTTGAACTTATCTTGCTAGCTCATGAGTGAACCAATTCAGTACGGCCTTTGCGAACTCGCGAGGGAGCTCGGACTCCCCGAATCTACCACCCGGTACTACCGTGACGTCTTCGCACCGTTTGTCCCGAGCGTTGGCAAGGGCAGGAGGAGACGCTACCCGGAAGAGGCAGTAACCGTCCTGCGGTTTGTCGCCGAAGCGTTTACGGACGGGCGTACGAGGGATGAGATAGCACAGATGTTGGGGGAAGAAGCTACGCCTCGGCCCGAGAACAATGTGGCCGCTGAGTCATCCACCGGTTTCTCGAGACAGCGCTCAAAGCCCGATCAGGTCATGACCTCGCTGATCGAGGGTGAGCGTGAGCAACGCGAGTTGATGTGGCAAATGGTCCGGGAACTTTCGCGCTTCGGTGATGCTATCGAACGCCAGCATTACATACTGTCGGAACTGGTAGATCACGTTTTCCATAACGCCGATCGCCAGCTGCCGGCAGCCGGCAATGGCGACATCATCGAGAACGTGGTTGACGCCGACATAGTGTCGGAAGCGGAATACGAGGCTGTGGCCACTCCCGACCGGGAGTCTCCGTCGTCGCATGTAGATGTGGAAGCACTGAGGAAGGCTCTGGAAACCGAGCGGGACCTTGTGGAGAGATTACGGCAGTCAAAACTCGATCTCGAACGGAGAGCCGCGGCCGCGGAAGCAGAACTGGAGCAATCACAGGAGCAGGAACCGAGTCTGCTACGGCGTCTCTTCGACCGAAACCGCGGTATGTAGGCTGCGTCGATGTCGTCGGAGAATGAGCGGCAGGCGCGGCGCTCCATGGTCAAGAAACAGATCGCAAGGCGGGGAATATCCGATCGGCGTGTCCTGGGAGCGATGGGTTCAGTACCTAGAGAGCAATTTGTCCCCGAAGAGCAGCGGCACCTGGCATACGCAGACCAACCCCTCCCCATCGGCCTCGGCCAGACCATTTCGCAGCCGTACATCGTCGCACTCATGGCAGAGCATGCACATCTCACCCGCCAGTCGAAGGTCCTCGAGATCGGAACGGGATCAGGTTATGCCGCAGCAGTATTCGCGAAGATTGCACGACATGTCTGGACGGTGGAGCGCCTGAGAGAACTTGCGGATGGTGCCGAAAGACGGTTTTCGGCTCTGGAGATCGACAACATCACTACAGTGGTGGGTGACGGGGCCTCAGGCCATCCGGCAGCCGCGCCATTTGACGCAATCATAGTCGCGGCCGCAGCTCCGTCGCCTCCCAATCCACTCCTCGACCAGCTGTCTATCGGCGGCTTCTTAGTCATCCCAGTGGGCAATCGAGCGTTTCAAGACCTGAGCATCATAGAACGCACATCGCACGGCTATGCCGAACGTACAGCCGGGTCATGCCGTTTCGTACCATTGATCTCACCTGAGGCTTTCAGAGACTGAGTTGACCGATACCAACTTGCTTGGTGCACACGTCTCCACCGCCGGCGGCGTTTCGAAGGCACCCGCACGCGGGGCCGAGATAGGCGCGACCGCTATTCAACTGTTCACCAAAACACCGAACCAATGGGCCGAGCCAACACTGAGCGCAGATGAAGTGAAGCGCTTCAAGAGCGAGGTGAAACGCGTTGACCTTCGCGCTGTCGTGTCGCACGACTCCTACCTAATCAACCTCGCGTCTCCAGACCCAACTCTGCGAGAAAAGTCCATCCATTCCTTCAAGCGCGAACTCGAGCGCTGCCATGCGCTCGGCATTCGTTATGTGGTAACGCATCCGGGCAACTACATGGACGAGCGCGAAGCCGGGATCCTGAGAAACGCAGCTGCTTATACGGAGTGCTTGGATAGCGTGAGCGGACCGACAATCCTGATCGAGACCACGGCGGGATCGGGAACCGCACTGGGATCGACCTTTCAGGAATTAGCCGCACTCCATAGCATGATACCAGCCCGCTTGAGAAGGAGAGTCGGTTTCTGCGCCGACACTTGCCACATATATGCCGCCGGCTACGACATCGTGAACGATTGGGACGGTATCTGGGCAGACTGGCATAACACGCTTGGACTCAAGCACCTGAGATGCATGCACCTCAACGATTCGAAGACACCGTTTGGGTCCCACAAGGATCGGCATGAGTGGATTGCGGAGGGAACACTCGGTGCCGAGCCATTTAGACGAGTGATGCAAGATCCACGGTTCCGGGGTATCATCAAGTTGATAGAGACACCCAAAGCAGACGACGCGACGCGGCACGATCGCCGCATGCTGCGCCGGCTGAGAGCGTACGGCCGGAAGAAGAAGACGGGGAGGTCCACGTGAATTCGGCAGGAAGGAGTTTTGGCCAGGCAAGATGGACCGGGATTTTGGCGTCCGTGTGTCTCCTGTTACCTCCTGCGCTGGCAGCGCCCGCACAGCTGGATGCAGTGACAATTCAGGAGCAGGAACCCGACTCAGCTGCCCAGGCACGCGCTCTGGCGTTCGCGATCGACTCCACCGATGAAGGGCCACACATATACTGGAAGGGCGACTCCACCGCATACGTGCTTTACCTGTGTGATGGGCAGGTTGTCTCACGAGAACAGCGTGTCGCTGATTCCCTCAGGTTCGCAGGGTTCTGCGACGACTCGACAGTGCAGTTTAGTTTCGCGGCTTCGCCGCCAATGGTCCAACCGCACGTATTCGAGAACGTGCCGCGGATTCTCACGGTAAGCGACATACACGGTGAGTACGAAGCTCTCGTCGATCTGCTGAAGAATGCCAGTGTGATCGACAAGGATCTTCACTGGAGCTGGGGTGATGGACATCTTGTTGTGCTGGGAGACGTGTTTGATCGCGGCGACAAAGTCACGGAATGCCTGTGGCTCATATATCGGTTGGAACGAGAAGCAAAGCTGAGTGGCGGTCGTGTGCACTTCACGCTCGGCAATCATGAGAAGATGGCTCTGCGCGGCGACCTACGTTATGTAAACGAGAAATACATGTCGGGCATCGCGGATCGCACCGACATTCCCTACGACGACCTGTTCGGCCCACATATGGAGCTGGGGCGGTGGCTGCGCAGCAAACATATCGCCGTCAAACTGAATGACGTCGTTTTCGTGCACGGAGGGCTCCCGCCCGCCGTCGTTGAGCGCGGTTTGACGCTCGACACCATGAACGTGGCGGTGCGAGCAAGTCTCGACTTCCGCTCGTACGAGCTACTGTTCAGCGATCTGGAGTGGTTCCTCCTAAGCGGTGCCGGCCCACTTTGGTACCGCGGCTATCACCAGGCGCGGAGCGGTTATAGCCGAGCGACAGCGGCGCAACTCGACACGATCCTCGGTTTCTACGGTGCCGAGGCGATCGTGGTCGGGCATAGCGAGATCGCGCATGTGGCGAGCTTGTATGAAGGGCGCGTCTATGGAATCGACGTCCCGGTTCAAGAGCTTGGCGGGCTGCAGGCGCTGTTGTGGGAGGGTGGAGAATTCTTCCGCGTTCTCGCGACAGGAATACTAGAGCCTCTTTCCCGGCCATAAATGGCCGGCTCGACGGCGCTACGAGCCGAAACGCCCAGAACGGCGTTGATTCAAGGAGAGATGGATGAGAGACCGAACTCGGACGCAGATTATGGCGTCTCTTGTTGTTATTGGTGTTGCGTGTGGATTCACGAAACCGGCTGAGGCACAAGACGTCCCACGTAGAGTTGTATTGTTTGTGGTGGACGGCGCCGGTGTTGGTCTATGGAGTATCGCCAACTATCAAACCGAAGGCCGGTCGTTACGTCAATTCCCGGTTGTGGGGTTGGTCGACACTCGAGCATCCAACGGTTTCTATCCGGGCAGTGCATCCGCCGCGACCAGTCTAGCAACCGGGGTACGCAGCTTCATCCTGGCCATTGGGGTAGGACCCGACAGTCAGCCGCGAGAGACCGTGCTCGAGGTCGCACGACAGAGGGGACTGGCGGCCGGCTTGGTGACAACAGCGCGAATGACCGACGCCACCCCGGCTGCCTTCTCCGCACACACTGCATACCGTGTTGATGAGCCAGGAATCGCGTTGCAGCAGTTGGAACAAAACGCCACCGTGTTCATGGGAGGGGGGCGTAGACACTTCGACCCAGGTAGCCGGCCGGATTCCGAGGACCTGGTCGGACAGATCCGAGAGCGGCATACTTACGTCGAAACCGGTGCGGAACTCGGTGCGTTGAGCCTGGATTCTGTTACGTCTCTGTATGGTCTGTTCAGTTGGTCAGACATGCCGGTGTACCCAGAACGCTCGCCCTCCTTGTCGCAAATGGCCTCCGCGGCGATAACGGTATTGGACAAGGATCCGGACGGGTTCTTTCTGCTACTCGAGACAGAGAGCCCCGACACCGAATCCCACGACAACGTCGAGTACGACGTCCATGCCGGCGAGATGTCTGACGTCGAAGACGCAGTGCAAGTAGTGCTGGAATATCAGCGCTCCCACCCAGAGACACTCTTCATCTTGCTGGGAGATCATGATACTGGTGGTCTGGCGATTCAGTCCGCCAGGGCGACGCGCATCCTGACGAACACGGCCGAGCGACTTGACACGACGGGTGTCCGCCTTGGTGAGTCAGCCAGCATGCTTGAAGGTGCCGAGCTTGCTCTGCTGGACAGTACCAGAACGCTCATGGGTCGCATGTCCGCAGTATTGAGACGAAGAGCGGGCGGGCTGGGCGATGAGACGATACTGGTCGCACGATACACGACCGGGAGCCACACAGCCAACCTGGTACCGCTGTTCGCTATAGGTCCTGAATCGACGCGGTTCGGCAGAGTCATCGACAATCAGGAGTAATCTGGAATCCAGCCCTAACCTGCTACATCTTTGTTCGTTCGCGTCCTCGCGTCACTGTCGACCGGAGATTGAATGCGACTGCTGACCATCACGATCCTGAGTTACGCATTGGTTCCTGCGCAGTTGGCAGGACAGGAGGTTAGCACTAGGGCCGATTCGTTGGAGCGCGAGATTCGGCTACTGCAGGCCCGGGTCGACTCACTTCAGCAGTTGCTCCTTGAGATGATCCGCGAGGCTCGCGACACGACTGAAGTGGTTGACGAGTTGGCGGCATTGAGAGCGGCAGCCCAAGCCGCCGCCCAAGAAACTCGAACTGGTGTCGACTCGACTGCGCCACAACGAAGTCGGACTCAAAACCTTGCAGCCCTGAACCCGGAGATATCAGTCTCCGGCGATGTCGTTGCGCACTTCACCGGCCCGACCGATGAGCGCAACCGAGTCGGTGCGACACCACGCGAGTTCGAGTTCTCATTTCAGTCGGCCCTCGACCCATACACCCGGACCAAGATCTTTGCAGCCTATGAAGAGGAAGTGCACATCGCGGGCTTCCCGGAGGAAGGACACGAAGACACAGATGCCGATGCCGGTGAAGATGGTGGGCACGGACGCGGTGAGTTCCACATCGAAGAGGCGTACGCATACTGGGTGGGACTTCCAGGTGCATTTGGTCTGAAGGCGGGAAAGTTCCGGCAAGAAATCGGTCTGTACAACCGCTGGCACACGCACGCGCTGTGGGAGGTCGACCGGCCCCTTCCGTCGGTAGCGTTCCTAGGCCATGACGGCCTGATTCAAACCGGCGTCAGCCTCACCCTCCCCACGCTGACGACAGGCCCCGGGACTCAAACGGTCGTCGTGGAGGCAACCTCGGCTACGAACGAGGCGATGTTCGAACACGGGGGCGATTTGAGCTTGCTGGGTCGACTCCAGAGCTTCTGGGACCTCAGTTCCAGTACCTATTTCCAGCTCGGCGCCACCGCAGTATACGGAGAGAATCGCGACGAGTCACTAGAGTCCCGACTGCTCGGACTCGATTTCGCGTTTAGATGGGCACCACCCAACCGAACGTTGTACCAAGCGCTGCACCTCAAGGGGGAGTGGTACTTTTCGGAAGAAGAAGAACTCGGAGAAAATGTCAGGAGACAGGGCGGCTACGCCCAGGCCAATTATCGGCTGAACCGCCGTTTGATTATCGGAGTGCGCGGGGACTACTTGGGCGGGTTGGATGAGGTGCCAAACATCTTCCAGATAGTTCCGGGCGTCACTTGGTGGCAGAGTGAGTGGCTATACCTGCGGCTCCAATACAATCACCTTAGACACTACGGCGAAAACGCCAACCATTCAGTGTTGCTGCAGCTCGTGTGGGCAATGGGCCCTCACAAACACGAGACCTACTGAAGCCAAGAGAAGGCAGGATGGGAATCACCAATACCTATTCCGGCTCAAACTGGTTCCGAAAGGTCCTGATGCGACTGATCCTGTCAGTATTGATGATCGTAACGCTGGGCCCGGCAGTCGCCCACGGCCAGGAAATCAGAGTCGTCACTACTCGGCCCACATATGCGGCTAGCACTCGGGAGATCGCCGGCGAGCAGGTGAACGTCGAGGCAATAGCACGTGGTGAT
>JBDGYW010000229.1:0-8884 GCA_039588935.1 Gemmatimonadota bacterium
AGGTTCACCCGGGCGAACCTGGCGGAACTCCTGACCAAACTCAAGGATCATGATCGGCAACTCGCCGCGGTGGCGTGACCAAAATACGTCACCAAACTTTCGGGCTGGAGTACTAAGTTAGGCTGAGCCAATGTCGAGTTTCGAGCGTTGACTCTTGAATTGCGCCGAAATCCACACGAACTGCACGTGGGGGCATCTGAAACCTCGTTCAATACGCTTGACAGTCGGGCTGATCCAAAGGCTCTCGCCGGCAGTCCAGGGATCTTTGCACATAACGTCCGAACCACGTCATGGTTCCACTAGCGGTACTTCGCACATCTGTTGTTGCCAAATGACTTGCGGAGGTGTGCTCCACAACGAGATGCTTCGACGGCCCGAACTCCGCTCTTGACCCTAATTCAGACAGGGTATCTGCCCTGTATTGGTGGAATCCGGCCAAGGTTGGGGATATTTGGCGAATCTTCCAGCGAGAATGCGAACGATTATCGGAGCAGGTGCGATTTCGCGACTGACGGCGTTTTCTTCTTTAGGACGTCCAAATCCCAGAGGATGAGTGCGCTCCTGACGACAGTCGCCTTTCAGGGAGCTTAACGCATAGAAGGAGAGTCTCACCTGAGGATGAGATGACGCGAGCGTCAGTCTGAACTTGAATACCTAATAGCGGAGAAAGCCAAGCAACTTCCCTCATCTATGCCGAACGGAGGCCGCCATGGCATCGAGAGATCTATCAGACTTACGACCTGAGGTAGAAGAGAAAGCTCGGCAGCATCTAATAGGTTGCGCAGGGCAAGGTATCGAGTTGATGATCTACTGCACCTTCCGCGACGCCGGTGAACAAGCAAGGCTATACCGCCAGGGTCGAACCAAGGATCAGATCAAGAAATGCAGATCTAGACTAAAGAGCCTTGGATTTGACCAACTGAGTCATCTGTTAAAGGCCGCGGCTCCGATCGAGGGGTCGAAACTGACCTTTGCAGGGCCGGGGGAGTCGTTTCATCAGTACGGTCTGGCATATGACTGTGTTCCCCTCGTCAATGGCAAACCCGAGTGGAGAACGAGAGGTACTTCGCTTGCCCTATGGCAGCAGGTCGGTGCGCTGGGAGAGTCCGTCGGTCTGGAGTGGGCCGGAAGCTGGGGCCGATTCAAGGAGTTTCCGCACTTCCAATTAATCGGAGACAAGACAATTTCGTCCTTGATGGCCGAGCACTACGGGGCTGGTCAGCCGGCGATTGTGACGGCATCGGCGCTGGCCGGCGCCAGTGAAAGTGATGCATTTCGCGCGGCACTGAGTGAGCCCAACACCCAGTTGTTTGTCGTCGCCTCGATTGAGGGCTCTTCTGAACGTGAGTTGACGGAACTCTATAGGAGAGCCGAACTCTTGCGGCATCTCAATCCTGCAGTGCTGCGCGTATTCTGGCTTCACAGCCCTCACACCTTGGATTCAGAGTTGCGAGAGATGATGTGGGGCGCGGGCCCTGCCACAGTGACCACTGTGGTTTACCTCGGGTCAGGACTATTGAGGCAGACAAAAACCTTCACACTGGCGGATCTTACATCTGATCTGAAACTGTCAGCGGCGCTCACGGGGTCGCCATGATACGGCGCTATAACGCAATAGGGAAGCGAGTAATTGCGGCACTGATCATCATCTTGCCTGTTCAGCTACCTGTTTGTGCAGAATCGAATGAGTCACCAGCTGATAGGTTGAAGCGTGCGATACGGCTTTTCGAATTGAGAACCGATCACAAGGAAGAGAAGGCGCCACTGGCCTTTGGTCACAGTCCGCAAGACGTCGATATCAATTCCGTCATTCGGGTTGATGTGGACTCTAGCAGACTGCTTGGAGCTGCTCCGGATCCCGCCGGTCCAGTCGCGCCCGAGGTGGAGCATCTGTCTGAACTGGTCAATAGGTTGAGCCAGATGATTGGTCCGCTGGGCAATGCGTTCAATGAAGCAAAGAGACTCACCGAGCTTGCAGCGGCTGGTGACCGTAGTTCGAATGAATTCACGGCTCTAGCCACGTCAAGTAAGACTACGCAGGAACAGTTCCTCAAGGCGATCATAAAGTACAGTGAATGGTTGAAACAGTCTCCGGAGGTGCGGTACGTCGAGCGCGGCGACTATGTAGAGAGGAGGGCGAGCGAAGCGACCAGAAAAGCAGCCACTCTTATGAGCCAAGGCACAGGGACCGCTGGTGTTGTTGCGCCTTTCGCGGCTGTGGTTCGTGACGAAGTCCTATGGGTCAATAGCGAACTCAAACGGATTGGAGGCCAAGTTCGCAAGAGCTTGGAGGCGGTGGCGCTGGTCTTAGTTGCTCGCGCCTTTGTTGACAGCCGGAGCCCCGAAAGAATTCACATCGACCACTTCGATCCGCTTCCTCCTGGCGCAATCGTCGCGTTCGACAAAATCAACTGGGCCGGTGACAGTGTGGAAGCCCGGCGCATGCTGGACGCTATCCGGCCCGTGGTGGACACGCTGAGAAAGCTCAAGACGAACAGGTCTGATCTAAGATCAGCGATCACAGACCTGCTCAACGCTAACGGAATCGATGTCGATTCATTCATTCTTAGCGTGGAGCAGCTCGTAGCGGCATTGAAAGCATTGCGGGACACCGATTGGCTGGCCGAGGCGAAGACCCTACTCGACAAGATTGAGAGCGAGCTTCGGCAAAGCGGCGTGGTCGGTGACAAGAAGAAGACACTGGAAGAGATGCGCAACCAAGCACGAAGTTTAAGAGACCAACTTAGAGATGCACGAGACAGGTGGCAGGCTATGGAGGGAAACCTATCAGCTTTCTCGTTGCAGGATGTGCTTGAGGAGGCTCAAGAGCAGGCGGATCCCGTGGACGCCCTTCTTGCTGTGATGAACGGAATCGATCGTGCGGCACGGACAGTATCGCTGTGGAAGGATGCGGTCGACAAGCTACGCGATGATATCAAGTTGTTCAAAGATGCCGTCGGGGGGGCGAAGACACTGATCGAAGATCTCAAGAAGGGAGTCGCCGCACTGAGTGGCAGAACCGAGAGGGAGTTGAGGAAGCAGATCGATCGATTCGCCGGAGCGAAGCTCGATACGCTTGTGGTAGCCGTCGAAGGAGTGAGAAGAGAGGCCGAAACAGTAGGAAAAGGGCTTCGATCGCTCACGGTCGATGATGCAAAGCAAATTCTGCTATATGCGCAGTCTGAGCTTCCCATACCAGAAGATATCTACTACGTGCTAGGCACCAGGATCAAGGACACATTCGTTGACCTGCGCACAGTGCGATCACGTAAAGAAGGAACAGCTGTGACACTCGAAGCGCGGTTGTATCGTGTAAACGAGGCTGAGCCAGGAATAGCAGAAACGTCCAGTGAGTCAGTAGGAGTTGTGAGAATTGGCGAGGAGTTGGATGCGGAGCGCCAGACCTTCGTCTTGCGCCGTTTCGGATGGTACAGTGCGCCAAATGTGAGCGTTGCTTATGCGGGAGCCAGTAGGCCCATAGGCTCTCAGTCAGAGGCGACGCGTGAATTCACGGTACAGATGTCATGGTTGTTCCGCCTGCGACCGTGGATCAAGAATTCAAGCTCTATCACACCTGTTGTTTATCGAAAACGATGGTGGCATAACATTGGGTACGGCCTGCATATCATTACTTTGGATCTCGATAGGAACAGTCAGCAGGAGATCGGCCTTGGCGCAACGATCAGCGTGGCGAGTGATTTTCTGCAACTGGGCTACGGCGTCGATCTGAGCCTCAACGAGGAGACGTATTGGTTCGTTGGGGTGCGATTGTTTCAATTCGGGAAGTCGCTCGGAATTGCAGACGTACCCGACACTGGAAACGAGTGATAGAGTTAGACGTCAGGTGGAAGTAGGATTGCACAAGAAGCTGAGATGCATGGCGCGGCCGCTGCTCGACCAGAGAGCATCATCATCAGAAGCAACGGAAGTTGTCACCTTAAACCTGGACCAGTAATTGGGGTGACGCCACACTGAGAATGATTGCGTGCCGAAACGTGTGATCCGACTGTCCATCCTTGAATAGATCCTATTGGATCCTCGTGCAGTTGCCGGTCTATTCAGCAGGCTCGCAGATTATAGTGCCATCCGGCAACACTTTGCATTCTACCGGGCGTGGGGCGGCATTGGCCGATGCAATGAAGGGAGACGGTGTGCCGGCGGTGAAGCCCACGACCGAAACACCGTGCATTCCATGTTCCTTCAGAACGGCGGTCATCTCTTCCAGTAATTTGCCGATGTTCTTTTCCATCCTCTGAGCCAACTGCTTCTTGTCCGCTCCGTTCATAACCAGTCCCTCTACTTAACGACGAGTTTGAGCACGACGAATGAATTCTCGTCTACATAGCCCAAGAGCTCAACAGATCCCTTATGCTCGGTTACGGCCCGGGTGACATGAACCTGTAGCCCATGTTCTGTTTGAAGCGTTTCCAGGGGGGTCCCTTCGAAGGTGACTTTCTTGATCTGTGTCAAGCCCTCGCCCTCGAACAGAACGCTTCTGCTGCTGTTGACGTTGCTCTCGGGCTGGTTAGTGATCACAGGGGTCTTGTTCTCTGCGGGCACATTCGGCGCCAGCAGCGAGATTGGCTCCAAATAGCCAGGTAGAAATACAAGCACCTTCTTTTGTTTCGAAAGGGTCTTCTTGGTTGCCGTCAAAGTAAGGAGATGTTCGCTGACTGGCGATAGACCATTGGTAGCGTCGTACTTGTCCCCAGCGTAAACAACAATATCCTTAATGATCGTAAGCGGCTTGTCCTTTTCCCGAGATGCCAGGCCCCAGCCCACGATCCCCCACACCATCTGTTTGTGATCTCCGCTTTCGAGCAGTTCGATCTGGCTCACTCCGGTCGGCTGGTAGAAAATAGACGAACCTCTGTACTTGTGACCCAAGAAGGGAATCTGGGCAGCCAGCTCACTGTCGGCCTTCACATGGGCGATCGGCACTTCAACAGTCGCCGATAGACAACGCGTATACTTCGGGTCTGCGTTCCAGCGTTCAGGGGAGATCTCATAAATCTTGTCGGAAAAGGTAACGTAGACATTACGACTATGCAACGCAGGTATGCAAGCGCCGTTCGCTGCTGTCAGGTACACGGTCATGTCGCGCAGGTTGCCCTTGCGGACGGGACCAAAGGAGAAGTGATGAACTGCAATTCCTGTGTCATCACTTTCAAGCGGCGCGACAAGTGGGGCGGAGAATCCGTACTCCGCGCCGACTACTCGCACGTCATTCTCGAGAAGTTCCTTTTTCGGTGCTACAAACTCGAGGCTGCCGTCCGATCGGTGAGTGATGTCAGTGCCCCTCTCTAGTGTACGCTTGCCAATGTGAACGCTCGGCTCTGGGTGGAAGTTCTCGCCTGTGACCTTGACGAGGAGATTGTCGTCATCAACCGAGGATACTTCGACCGTTTTGACAACTGGTGTTAGTCCACCGTGGAGTCTAGCTGAATTATTGATGTTAAAAAGCCAAGGCGTGCCAGGAGAATGACGTTTCGGTTTTCCGTGAGCAACTCGTCGTTTTGATGAGTACTTTTTCCAGTAGGTGTTTGCTGTTACATCAAAAGCGAAGCTCTTCGACCCTACTTCGTCGAGTTCGTCCAGGGCCACCACTGCAAACAGATGGCGGATCCCCGGTTCGACGCTGGTTCGCCCCAGCACCGGCCTGAACTGCCAGCCGAACTCAAGCACCTCAGGGTTGTTCTGCTCCGTGGATTCTCTGGGCTTCGGGGGTTTGCGGAAGGCCAGCGTGTCGCTGTCCTGATATAGGTACAGCTTCTCGCTCTTCCATTTGCCCGAGAAGCCGAGCGAGAAGACACCGGCGAGAGCAGCACCCCCAAAGGCGTTGCTCTTCTCACTGTGTGCAACGGAGTTATAGGTCTTCTTCTCTGGCATCAGAGCTACCAGAGAAGGCGATTTCTTGCTAGCGTCCTTCGACTGGATCGACAGTTCGACTACCGCCGCGAAGTTCCGGTGCTCGCGACGCGGCACGATCGAGACACTCACGCCGATCAGGGCAAGAACGCGTGAACCTTGATTCGTTCCGTCGTCGAAGAATCGGTCCGAGATAGAGCGCTGTTGCAGGAGTCGTAGGTTATAGACCTGATATTGGAGCCGAATCTGCTCGGAGAGAATATCGGAAGCCGCGAATCCGAAGTTCGGTGAGGCCAGTCTACCACCAGACAACGCATCCAGCGTCGGCGCCGTCGGTGTCACCGCAGCCTCGGTAAGGGTAGCTGTCTTCGGCTTCAGTTGGCCGCTTTCATCGGCCTCAAGTGTCGTAGTGACGCCAGGAATCGGCAGTTCCTCAGCCTTGAGCCCCAACTGGGACGAGCGCTTGGTTGATCCCTGCAAGGCACCTATCTGCTGGGCGATGGTAGTTGCGTCGATCGCTCGGATCTGTGCAAGCTGCGAGTCCAGATCTGCGATCATTCTCTCCAAGTGGCGGTATGGATACTGCTTGGGCTCGCCCACCGTAATGCCATTGTCGTTGGTCGAGTTTGTGCCTAGGAAAAAGGGTGACAAGAGGATTGTGAGCATGGCTAGTTTACCTTTGAGGGTGCCATTGACTCGATTTCTTGATAGCCCGGCCTCTTGCCCTGGCGACAGGAGCTCGGTGCTCGGGCGACGAGAACTGGGATCAGTAGATAGAGGACTGACCGGCGTCACTGGCACTGACTGTCCCGAGATACGAAGCTCATTTTGACAAGAAGCCTCGGTTGGTTGCTTGCTGGCTAGAATTACAGAAGCCCGCGAATTCCGGTTGGCCGCCCATCGCCATCGACCGATCATTCGACTTCCTGTGTGATTAGGTAATTAAACTTATACTAACACAGCGAGCCGCCATTCCGGTATGCGATTCTAAGCGCTTTTCTGAATCGGGCATTCCCGGTAGCCGGAGCCCTGGAGCGACTATGTAGGAGAACGTAGGCCGAGCGAGGGCTTCGAGGTGTGCTCATTCAGCAACTCAGGGCTTGCCAATTGGCTGTCTGTTTTCCATCCTGTGACGTTGAGAAAACTGGCATCAGATTGCATATTGTTTAACATAAACGGTCACACTCGTATGGGGCTGTCCGGTCATCGCGCTAGGGGGCGCGTCTGAATCGTGGAGCCCGGCGTCGCTCGTGAGGACATTTCCTGATCCCCAGCGGGCGCGCCCCTGAGGCCCGGGGATCAAGTATGACCAGATCCTGGCACGTCTCGAGCAGCGTGAGCCAGAGGGCGACGATTCGATCGGCGCAGATTCAGGTTATCTTCCTAACGGCCTGCACGCGCATAGCGCGCCGAAGCTGGGGATTCTCAATCTCTACAATCTGGACCCCGGAGCTGGTACACGGCTGCCATCCTTAGGGACGTGCCCCGCCGCCACGTCTGTGTGGGCACGAGCGGCTCGTCAATGAAGGCGGCCCCGTCGTTGCATGGAAACCTGATGGAACTCCTTGCAGAGGCATGTGTAAGGGGGGGAGGGAGAAGAGCGCATGCTGGTTCAGATCGCCCTCGCGGCATCGCGGCCAGCGAGGACGATATCTAGAGCGCACACGGCCCCAGCTAGAGCCGGCGTTCTGGCACGCCGCCGCGCGCCTTTCGCTTGACAGAGATACTAGTAAGAGAATATTCTCAAAAGCAAAGATAGCCGCAGAAATCATCGTCGCTGAGCCGTTGGGCCCGAAGCCCTTGCGTGAAGAGATCCTCCTTCACGGGTGTGCGAATAGGGTCGAACGCTCTCGGAGGGTGGCATGGCGGAAGAACGGCAGAGTTCAGACGTCCTTGTCTTCCATGATGTCAGCGTGAATACGACTGCCTCTGCAGGCCCTCCTTGCGCTCGACGAACAGAGGTGGTATCGCAGAAGCCCTCCCTCGTGGGCTACCTGCCCGCGTGGAGACGACGGGTGGGCGGGGCTACCTCTCCGAGCGCCCAGGCTTGTGGCGGCAGTTCTTGGGCGAGTCCGAGCCGCCAATTCGGGGTCTGCAATCCAGCCGAGAATACTGACGCCGTGCAATTACCTGTGCTGGAAGCGTTAGATCGGTTAGGTGGATTTGTGCCGTCCCCGAAAGGTCTGCCGTCTGCCTGGTCTCGGCGGGCCTTTAAGCGCCATCGCCGAGATGGATCCGCCAGCCGGAGCGACGTTTCGTCTACGGAACCTCAGAGGGTTACCGGGAGGAACCACTGGCGCAATCTGCGTCTTATAGCGGGAGACTGGCCTGGCTAAGCAACAACACTGAGCAGCGAGCGGGCGATGAACAAGACGGCACCCTGGGCAAGAGGAATATTCCTGATTGCGGCACTCCTGGTGCCGGGCTGTTTCATCTCGGTGGGTTGTCCTCTATTTGACACCCCGGAAGAAGACAGTACCCAGGTGCCGCGTCAGCGTGTCGGACCCAAAGAGATCCGTCGACTCCTCGATGAGGGGAAATACGAGACAGTAGAACTGCACGCCCGGAAACATCGTGCGGATGTTGAGACCACGCATGGCGTCTACTCATTGGAGACCGCGCGGGCCCTCGATCTCTTGGCTGAGGCATTAATCGGCGCAGGGAAGGCGAGCCATCCCGATACGCCTGCCATAGCCAGGGGTGCCATCGAGATCAAGGAACGACTACTGGACGTCGAGCACACCGATGTTGCATTGAGCCTGATCCTATTTGGTGAGGTCAGACGTCGGCAAGGCCGGTACGACGACGCGAAAGAGCTGTTCGGGCGCGCTCAGGATATCCGTGAGGCGAAACTGCCCGCGGACCATCCCGACGTTGCCGATTGCCTCTACCATCTGGCCCTCGTGGAGTTTCAGTTGAGCAACTTCACGAAGGCCAGAAAGCTGTTCGAGCGGTCAATCGCAATCTGGGAGAGTCGTCTTGGGCCCGAACACCGAAAAGTGGGGCTAGGTTTGAA
>JBDGYW010000230.1:0-14287 GCA_039588935.1 Gemmatimonadota bacterium
GGACGCCTAGGCACAAACCGGCACACCCAGCGCCTCGCAGCACATTCCGCAAGACCACCAAGTGTGCAATTTTCGACCGCCACATCTGTGCAATTTTGGGCCGCCGCTAACAGCGCGCACTCCCGCGAAACACTCAAATGACCTATCACCATTCCGGGGGCTATGTCGCAGACCGCGGGGTGCGTTGGGATTTCCACTCCCGAATGTGGAAAACGTGACGGATGGATTCAGTTCGCGAGAGCATCCTATGCGTGCACTAGCCGGAGATTCTGACGCAGAAGACAGCCCCGTCGTGGATCGGCAGTCCTTCGCTGCCACGTAACCCATTTATTTGCAGCGGTTTGAGTGGTGATGAGAAGATTCGGCGACTGACAATCAGTGGGGGGAACAGGTCCTGCTTGGCTAGGCCATCACAGCCCCAAGCACCTCAGGGCGCGATCCGCTAACCCAAGCTAGGGGAAGCCCTTGAAGTGTCATCTCAAAGCTGGGATTGGAATGCGGTGTGGACAATCCCGGAGCCTGGTTTCCCACGCCTCAACACGCCCTCAATCCTATGCAGTGGTCGTGTATCCGGTCAGAAGAGCTTTTCTAGGTCCTCGTTCGTGTTGGTGTCCTGCATATATCCCAAGACCGTGTTCATAGCGTCCACTGCCGGAATTTCGCCGAGGCCACGTCTCAACGCACCAGACACACGCGTGGCACCTTCTGACAGCAGCAGTTCCTCCCGGCGTGTACCGCTCACGGTAAGATCGAAAGCGGGATAGATCCGTCTGTCGGCAAGCTCGCGGCTCAACACCAATTCGCTGTTCCCGGTGCCCTTGAACTCCTCAAAGATCACCTGATCCATGCGGGACCCCGTATCGACAAGTGCAGTACCGATTATTGTAAGCGATCCACCACCTTGTGCAGGGTCGATCTTTCGAGCGGAACCAAGGAATTTCTTCGGCTTGTCGAGAGAGTTTGCATCCAATCCACCCGTAAGCGTACGGCCACTCCCCTCCTCCACCGTGTTGTAGGTCCGAGCCAATCGAGTGATCGAGTCGAGGATAATCACTACGTCCTGCCCCTGTTCAACTTTGCGGCGCGCACGTTCCAGCGTCATCTCCACTACTGCCACATGTCGATCAGGCGGATGGTCGAAGCTCGACGCGACAACCTCTCCGAATCCGCAGTTTTCCATCTCCGTGACCTCTTCGGGCCGCTCATCAACCAGAAGAATCATCACGAGGCAGTCTGGGTAGTTCGTAACGACACCCTGCGCTACAGCCTGCAACACCATCGTTTTTCCCGCCTTGGAGGGAGCGACGATCAAGGTCCGCTGGCCTTTTCCGAACGGGCAGAAGAGATCGATGATGCGGTTGGTGTAGTCCTTTTGCCCGCGCCTAACCAGCTCGCACTCCAGCATCAGCTGTTCGTCAGGGTGAAGCACTCGAAGGCTGCTGAACTTCGGTCTGTGCATAACCGATTCGGGTGGTTCGCCATTCACTTCGATGAGACGAGTGACCCTCTTGTTCTTGCCTCGTCTACCAGGCTTGCCTACTTCGCCAGCAATTTCATCGCCTTTTCGAAGATTGAACTTCTGTATGAGGTTCTTGCCGACGTAGATATCGCCGCGATGGGGCAGATACCCAACTTCTCGGCGCCGCACAAAACCGGCGCCGTTCTCGAGTACATCGAGTACTCCCAAATAGGATTCGTGAGTCACTGCTTTTGAATGAATGATGGTTGAGAAGGAATGCCTTGTACGCCATCCGAATATCGGGTCGTTGGCGCAACATTCATTATTGTACACCCGCAGCCCGGGAAAAGCTAACTGATCCGGGCCACGGACTAGGTTCAGACAGGCGTGTCTGCCGGCTCCTCCAATCGGAGATCTCGTGTTCCCTGGGACAGCACGCGTTCGGCAAAGTCGATGCGCTCGTGCAGGTCCTGAAACTCATCTCGCATGATGGCAGTCTGTTCGTGCAAGCTCTCCACCGCCTCAGCGAGGCGTTCAAAATCTTCCGCGCCGATCTGATTCCGGCGCGCTTCACGGTGCTTGAACCAGACCTTCATGCCGAGCACCGTGAAGGCACCAACACTCACCAGTGCCGCCAAACGAATCAGGGAGTAAAGCCATATTTCAGGTGGCATAGTGGCCTCCTTGAAACCTAAGAATCATACGAGCCACAGTCACCAGCGCACGTCGATCGCACTCGCTGATTCAGAAAACTCTGTTTCGGTGCCCCGCCGACGACCTATCGCCGACGGGGACTTGCTGCTCATTTAGGGAGCAGTGCGCCTAATACGAGCGGAACGCGGGCACCGGAACACCGTGAGCCCGGAAATATGGAATGAGCCCACCTCGTGTCCAGAGCGCGTGCTGAAGGCCGAACGAATAGATCTGCCACCTCTGCAGGCGGTCACCACCGAAGAAATCCACCTCAGTGAAGAAGTCATCGGCCGGGATCGTGCGCAGGTCCGCGATCACCATGTCGTACCACTGCGTCACCACTTCGCCGAGCGCAGCGTTGTCGTTGAGGTATTGGGCGGAATCACCGACGCTCTGTGGCTCGTTCCCCAATGCATACTGCCCCAGCCAGAGGTTGTTTGCATAGTGTTCGACCATCTCTGCAAAATCACGAACCTCATCATTCGGCGCCCACCTGAGCGCGGAGTCGGGGATCGCGGCCGCGATCTCGAGATCGTGCTCCTTGTATTGCTCGAAACCGTGGATCAACATATCCCGAATATCCTCACCATCCAGGTGGGGCGGCATCGGAGCCGGGCTGCATGCGACGCCCAACGCTAGCATACCCAGTGGTAACACCAAGCGACCTGATTTCATCGGTACCTCCATGCAAGACTTCCAGAGTTGGTAAGTGCAGAACCGTTGTAGCCCAAACTTGGACGGATGTCCCCGTCGTGCCACTTGACCGACCAGTTGCCGCTTGGCTGCCAGGCCCGGCACACATACTTTGCAGTACAAACGTACGGTACTGCGGTTGGTACGATCGCGGCACCCTCCAGCTTCAACCTCCACGCGGACCAAGTCATGAGAATACGCGGTGCGGCTACCGTTCTTTACGCGTTGTGCGTCATTTGTGTGTCAGGATGCGAACGTCGCCCGGAGCCCGGTTCTGACGCAGCCATGGCAGAAACCGCTCCAGCCTCGAGAATCGTCGTTGGCGCTGAGTTGCCGGACTTCGTCCTAACGTCATTGGAGAACTCAGAAATATCCTACTCTCGTCAAACTCTGGCGGGAAAGGTCTACTTGATCGATTTCTGGGCAACGTGGTGTTTGCCGTGCGTTGCGGAACTACCTAACCTCCATCGAGCATATGAAGACTATGGCGAGCAGGGATTCGAAATACTGAGTGTCGCCATGGGCGATAGGCGCGACGACATCGCACGGCTGCGGGAAACGGAGTGGCCGATGCCGTGGCTCCATGCCTTTGAGCCACTGGACAGCGATGCCGCAGAATTGTTCGAACTGTTTGGGGTTCCGATGGCGATCCTCGTCGACAGCAGTCATACGATAGTCGGTTTGGACGAGGATGTGCGCGGTGAGCAATTGCACGCGACTCTCGCCGACTTGTTCGGCTCAGGCAACTAGAAGAAGCAACGGACACAAGCGTGAACAGGTTCTCCGGACAACCCGATAACGCCATTCGATTGACCGCGGCCGTGCTCGTTGCGGCCTGCACAACAATGGCATTGCCACTGGACATATCCGCACAGCTCCAGCGTGGCAGAGACGCTGTCGCGGTGCGAGCGGTCGCCGCAAAATCGACGTTACGGCCAGGCGATCAGGTCGTTATCGCGGTTGTCTATCAACATCAACAAGGTTTTCACTCCTGGCCGAACGAACCGGTAGTACCTACCGAACTAGGTTCGTTCACACCGATACCAACCACGCTGGAAGTGGTTGCAACGCCAGATGCTGCCGTTGTGAACCCGATACAGTGGCCTGCACCGGTGTCCGTCACAGTCAACTATACCGGCGCGCCCATAGAACTGCTGTCGTTCATAGATGCTGCAATCGCCTATGTCCCCGTGGACCTCTCTCCGACTCAACCCCTCGGCGAGGCGCACGTCGAATTGAAGGCAGGTTACCAGGCCTGCGATGACAGGCTCTGCTATCCACCACAGACGGTGGACCTCAGAGTCCCAATCGAAGTGATCGCGGCTGATGTTGAGGCCTCGATAGAGCTGAATGAACCCGATCTGTTCACTGGCTTTGGTCTCGGGGGCTACGGCGCTTCGAGCATCACCCTACGTCCCGTGTCGATGAACGTCTTCGGCTGGTCGTTCACGTTCAATCCGAGTGGTCCTCTGGGTATGGCGTTGTTGCTACTCGTCGCGGCCGTGGGCGGCTTGGTCCTGAACTTCACACCCTGCGTGCTCCCGGTGATTCCGATCAAGATCATCGGCATCAGTCGAGCATCCGACGATCCAAAGCGTCTATTGCTTCTCGGCGTGGTAATGTCGTTGGGGGTTGTCGCATTCTGGATCGGGCGCGGTGGCGCGATCGCTTTGGTTCCTTGATTCAGCGCTATCTCCAGTCTATTCCAAACCGGTTGGTTTGCGCCAATAGTGGGTCTGATAGTGGCCGTGATGGCGGGCGGCATGATGGGTTTGTTCGATTTCAGACTGCCACAGTTCATCTACAGGCTCGACCCGGGTCAGGAGTCACTGCCCGGCTCATTTGCATTCGGCATCCTCACGGCCGTCCTCTCCACTCCCTGCACAGCACCTTTCATGGCGGGTGCGTCCGCATGGGCGGCAACGCAGGCCCCGGCCACGACGTTGTCTACGTTCGGTGCCATTGGGGCGGGGATGGCTGTTCCATACTTGCTTTTGAGTGCCCGGCCAGGCTGGGTGAAGAAGATGCCCAAGACAGGCCCGGCGAGCGTGCTCGTCAAGCAGGTGATGGGACTGCTGATGCTCGCGGTTGCCGCGTTCTTCCTCGGCACGTCCATTTCCGCCTGGATCCAACAGGTGCCCGACCCACCGAGCCGACTCTACTGGTGGATCGTCTGCGGTTTCATCGTGGCCGCCTGCACGTGGACAGCTCACCGCACGTTCGGCATCACGGAATCTCACGGAAGACGTGTCACGGTAGGGCTCATCACTGCGGGATTGTCAGCCGTCTGTATCTGGCTTGCCGCCGGGTTCAGCAGTGCCGGCCCGATCGACTGGACCTACTACACGGCTTCGCGCTTTGCCGAGTCGGCGAGGCGCGGCGAAGTGATTGTTCTCGATTTCACCGCCGAGTGGTGCCTCAACTGCAAGGCGTTGGAGCACGGTGTACTTCACAGGGAAGGGGTTGTCGCGCTGCTCAATGGCCCCGGCGTGACACCGATGCGAATAGACCTTACCGGGGACAATCCGCCCGGCAAAGAGAAGCTCACCGAGCTCGAATGGGTCGGGATCCCTCTTCTGGCCATCTACGGCCTAGAAACCGGTTACGACAACCCGATCAAGTATGACTCCTCCGGGCCGGTGGATTTGAGTCACCCTAGAAAACCCACGTTCCCTTCACGAACAGCGTATTCCCCTGCC
Organism: Gemmatimonadota bacterium; assembly: GCA_039588935.1. Taxonomy (GTDB): domain Bacteria; phylum Gemmatimonadota; class Gemmatimonadetes; order Gemmatimonadales; family GWC2-71-9; genus JBDGYW01. Next base: position 5,545 of record JBDGYW010000230.1, read on the forward strand.
GTGAAATCTGTCCAAACCCAGCGGTGCCGCGCTGGAAAGCAAGCTGGATGGTGCCGAACGGGGGCTTGTACCGGTATACGAACACGGCCTGGATATTCCGGCGATCGATCGCAGAGTTGGCCTGGTAAAAGACACGCAGGTAGAGATCGTTCGTGAAGAACTGGTTTGCCCGAACCACGTGGATCCACGTTTTCTCCAGGTCCGGATCGGGGTCGAGCGTGAGACGCTGCAGTTCGTACTCAACCGACAGTTCGTCGGTCACTTTGTAACCGGCGGCAGCCGTCCACAAGCGAAAGTCCGAATCAAAGTTCCTGCCGAACTGGAAGCCCACCACTGCGGACTGGAATTCTCTGGTGTTGTAGCCGAGACGGAACTGGGTCTTCCTGTTTCGAAAGTCGTCTTCGAAGCGTTTGAATTCCTCTGTGTGAGCCGTTCGGAAACTCACTCGATTCCGCATCTCGATGTCTACCGACTCGTCGACCTGCCAACTGCGACGGATTCCGGCCTGGCTCCAGTAGATGTTGTAGTTGGAACTGTACCTTAGCCGTTCAAACAGGCCTCGGCGGATCCAGAAGGTGTGACTCAACGCGGCGTCCAACTCCCGGCGATCGTCGTCGCGGATGAAACCCATCGCATTTGCATTATCCGTGAAATGATCTCCCAGGTGCGTGTAACGCACGTGAAAGTGGCTTGTCGGAGAGTCGAATGACGGACGAATGAAATAGGCCCACGTCCCCACGCTTTCAGGTCCCCAGCTCTGCGCCAGCTGCGCGGTCAAACCGAATGTGCTGGTGAAGAAGAGAGTGGCGTCCAATCCCAATGAGCCGCGATTCTCGCCATCGAGTGTTCTGTTCGCCAACATGAGGGCAACGTTTGATGACCCCAAGGCCCTCTGGACTCGGCCAACGCTGTAGGTACCTGTCGCTGAATCGTTCACCGTGGGTTCGGACAAGGCGCCCAACCCGGCGAACGTCCATGGCCCCTGCGTTCCGAGCACCTGAGCGCCACCCTTGATATCGGGAATGCGTCTGGAGTAGAACGTGCGAATGCGTTGCCGGTACAACTGGGCGCCCTCGAGAAAGAACGGCCTCTTCTCGGGAAGGCTCAACTCGAACCTCGTCAGGTTTATCTGCTCCTGATCGGCTTCAATGGTGGCGAAGTCGGGATTCACCGTTGCGAATGCCGACACCTGTGGCGTGATGGCGTAACGGACGTCCAGTCCTGCATCCCATGTATCGGACGTGTCTTCCTGAATGCGCGTCAGGCCGTACGCGATGATCTGGTGCCGCCGAGCCGGTGGCTGCACGTCGAGTCCAACCAGCACTCCGCTCTGAGAAACTCTTGCCATGTTGTCAACCGGCCCCGCCCATGTACTCACTTCCAACGTCCGCCTACGGGTGCGGAGGAAGTTGATCCCCCACGTTCGGTTCACACCAGCATCGTATTGTATTGAAGTGAACGGAATCGCCATCTCGGTCGACCAACCGAAGTCCGTGCGCGATGCTGCTGTTTCCCAAGGAGCGTCCCATGTGGCATCCACGGTCCGCCCGTCGTTCGCAATGCGCCCGTCGAACTGAGTACCGAGCGCGTTGGTCATGAAGAAATACGCTGACTGGCGGTCATGGTGGCTGTCCAAGAGAAGTGAAACCGCATCGTCTGTCAGCAGGTTTGCGTCTCTCCGCGTGAGTTGTGCCGCAGGAGGTTCAGAATCCCACAAGCGATAGGCCACATAAAGGTGAGCCGAATCGTACATCACCAGGACCTCGGTCCTGAGTTCGGACGGTTCCCCTCTACGCGGCTCGAACTGTATGAAGTTGTGCGCTACCGCCGCTCCAGCCCACTCACCTTCGTGGACTAGTCCGTCAATGGTTGGTGAAGTTACGGCTTGCACTCCACGGAGCCGGAAAACGGAGTCTTGTACTTGTGGTGTGGAAAGGCCCACGAGGGAGACGAGCGCTAGAGTTCCGAGAGAAGAGAATATCAACGGTCCGCTTTGCCCTCCTTATATCGTTGTGTTCAAGCCTGCAGCTTAGAGGATAGCGTGCCGAGTCAAGGCTCGCCAAAACTGTGGACGCTCTGGTGGCGTGCGTCACTTGGCAAACTGAACTTCCAATGTAACGATCTCATGCGGCCCGAGTTGGAGATTCAGCTCTCGTGAAGAGGCGGTCTGCAATTCCGCAACCCGCTCCTCGAGCAGGTCCGTTCGCCACGCTGAGACAATCCCCAATTCAAACACCAAGGAGTCATCTGTCGACTCCCCGCGCAGGTTGTAGAGACGGATGATGAGCGTGTCTCGCGTCTCGTGCTGATTGACAGCGGAAACGCACGTGTACTTGGAGCGGTGTTCAAACAGGCTGTGCCCGCCGGCGATGCTCGAGTCGGCCACGCCCTGGATGGTCAATACCTGCGATCTGTATCGCTGACTGATATCCTTGATGCCCGCTTCGAGGTAATCCCCCGCAAACGGCACCACGGCATAGCGAGATACGTTCTCCCCGAGGCATTGAGCGTCAGGCGTAAAAAGTGTCGGTCCAGCGTTTGAGCAACTCCGTGTCTCGAAATCATCCCTCGACAGCCACCCCACCGACCGCAAAAGCGTCAACGAGAGCTTGGCGTTCCCGGCCTCATCACGAGTCGCTCCAATCTCAGGGAGCCCCCTGTTGAGAACTGCCAGCCCCTTTTGCCCGTCCTGAAGCAACGAGAAATCCTGTTGCGGATACGTTCCGGATGGGCGTTGTTTCCAGTCCTTTGTATCAGGCGGTTCGATAGGTCGGTGATTGACATAGAAATGACCATCAGAGACCACCGCGTCAGCACCGATCGATGTCGGAAACTCGGCGCGGAGTCGGTGGTCTTTGGCTCTGTTGTCTATCCGCAGCTCTACGCCTACGAGGGGTGAGTTCCAATCGAGCGTGATCGTCGTCCTGACTCGGCAATCCACCGTCTTCTCACTGCGTCTGTCCCGTCCTTGTGCAATCGACTCGGGCAACGTCAAAACGAATTCGACCTCGATTCTCCCGCGCAGACCAGTGTCTTCGATCACGCGCACAATCCCGCTGGCACCTTCGGAGATGATCGTCTCAGAATGCTTGCACGGCGAAAAGTCGTACTCGTCACCGATGTCTTCGGTATCTTCGAGCTGATTCAGCCCTGGGTATTCATGCCCAGTTCGTTTGTCGCGGAGGTCAAGCGTACCGTTCTCACGGAGGCGGACAGAAACGAACTCGTTCTCCAGTGTGTCACCTGCGGCGGTCACTCGAGCACTCAGAACCGATTGGTCCGCGGCCGCCGATTCCGACTCTGCATCGTGGGAACCACCTGCTCCTTCATCGCGCAACGAATACAGCACATGCCCGACAGCGGGCAGATCTTCCGCCACGAATTGGATCGCGAGGAAACAGTCGTGTTCGTTGCTCTCCGGATCCGCAACCATGTAGGCTTCGCCGAACTCGGTCAGGTACGTGCGAAGCATCTCCCTTTGCTGCTCCGCGGAAAGTTCTGCTCGATAGTCGATGCCCCAGAACCGCCTGACGCAGACCTTGTCTGCCACGACATACGGCACAACACGACCCCGTTCGTCACGCAACACCAGGGCGTCGACGTCGGGGCCTCGATTCTGAAGGACCACGAGACGCTCGACCACCTCAGTGCGTCTTCTAGGAAGCGGATTAGCAACACAGATGACTGTATCGCGATCATCGGTCGCTTTCTTGGCGAATGTGGGGGCCAGTTGCTTCATCCGGTGGCGCAGCAGCTGTTCGCCTGTCTGAATCACACCTTCGAACCTCGGCACCATCTCACGATGCACTTCGTCCGTGCTGCACCCGCAGATCGAATCATGCGGATGGTTCTCCAGCAACAACTTCCAAGCATCCTCGATGGCCCCGCTCGGGTACGGCATTCCCAAGCAGTACCGCGCGTACGCCGCGAGCGGCTCCGCAAACGCAGACAACATCGTTTGGGCCAGGTCATTCAACTGCTTGAGATACATGCGGGCCGACCATACCCCCGAAAGAATGAAGTGGTACCGGCCCTGAACCATCTCACCGCTATGTCCATTCTTGACGAAACCAGAGGCCTTCACGGCATCGATATACTCCTCCATGCCCGTGTGAAAGAAGCTCGTGTCGGGAAATGCGTCGTGCAGGGCGCGGAGTATGGCACCGAACTCACGCTGCGGGCCGATGTGATCGCCGCCGTTGTTCAGTAGATACGTGTCACCCTGGGATAGCGGACCCATTTCCGCGAACAGAGAGCGAACTTGCTCTACCGCCAGCTCGACATCGATGTCCCTCTGGGTATGAGCCTCCCAGTACGATTCAAGGCCGAGTCCCGCTGCGTTGTCGTAGCCCTTGCACTGATTGATCGCGAGTACCTGGGTGCCGTCGGGCGCCCGCCAGAAGAACTCGTAGCCTGTCCGCTCGATCTCGTCGCCATTGCCTCTGGAATACACGAATGAGTCTATCCCGGCCAGCTTGAGAATCTGCGGCATCTGAGCTATATGCCCGAACGAGTCGGGCATGTATCCGACCTTCTGCACTCTGCCGAACCGGCACGCGACCCTGTGCCCAATGATGAGGTTGCGCACCGTCGCTTCGGCGGATACCAGGAACTCATCCGGCAGGATGTACCAGGGCCCAACAGACAGAGCCTTCGCCAGAACGAGCCTCTCGATTCGTGACTCATCTTCAGGATGGATCTCGAGATAGTCCTCCAGCACTATCGACTGTCCATCCAACAAGAAGTGGCGAAAGTCATCGTCGTTCTCGAGTGTTTCGAGAATCCTCTGAATGATCCTGGAGAGATCGATCCTGAATTGGTGATACGGCTTGTACCACTCTCTATCCCAGTGGGTGTGGGACACGATGTAAACCGTCTTGGGAACGTCGGTCAATTGATCACCTCAGGTGAATCAGCCGGGTGGATGTGTTGCGGTATTGCTGCTAATCGCGACATGCCGCCAGAAGCTCGCCAACCGTTGTGGTCACCAGTCCAACGCAGCTGTCTGCAGCTCCGTAGTAGATGAAGACCGCGGAGTCTACTTTGGCAAATCCATCATCTTCGGGATCTTCGACGATCATTCCGCTTGGGAATACGACGTTTGGTACCTGCCCTGTGAGTTCGTATAGGTCGCGCGGCTCTAGGATGTTGTTGCGACTCCGAGCCACGACCCTACTCGGAATCTCCAAATCGAGGAGTACGACTCCTGCCTGGTAGATGTTGGTGCTGCCAAAGTGTGTAGCGATGCCGTGATAAATGTGCAGCCATCCGTCTCGGGTCTTCAGGGGAGGGGGGCCAGAACCGATCCGTTCATCCCAGTAGTGTGGCCGTCCCTTGATCACTGAACCCAGCCGCCGCCACTCAACGAGGTCGTCCGACTCGGACAGGAAGATCTCGTCCCCTGACAGTGGCCCTCCCTCCGACCAAGTGGTGTTGGGGCGATCGAGCCGGACATACTTGTCGTTGATCCGCTCCGGGAACAGAACACCGTTTCTGATGTCCTTCTCGGCTCCAAGACCAATGAACTCGAACTCGCAACAATCGGCGGTACGCGCGACCCCGAGTCTGCAACCATCGTCCGTGTCGGCAGCAAACATCACATAAACCCATCCGCCCATCTTCGTAAGCCGCGGATCGTAGACATGGTAGAGCTGCTCGGTCACGTTCTCGATGCCCCTGAACTGCACCATCTCCGATCGGGTGGTGAAGCTCACGCCGTCCAAGCTTTCCGCCATCACCAAAAACGTCTCACGACCGCGAGTCTGAACGCGCAGCATCAAGAAATAGCTGCCTCCGAATTTGATGGCGCCCGGATTGAACACCGATGTCGCATCGACGATATGCGGATGAATATCCGGAACGTCTTCACGGGTCAGGATTGGGTTTTGGGGGTGTCGTTCGATCGACATGGTTCTATCCTGGAGTTGACTCCTTAATGTCACCCGTTGTGCTCCGCACGAGCCCGTCATCCGTGTCGTCACGCTCCATCACCTCGAGTCGGCGCAACATATCCTTCAGATCCCCGACGCCACCAATCGTAAACCACACAACTACCGCAACCGCGATGGCGAGCTGTATGTACACATACACCTGCCAGAACCGCGCCCATGCGGTGTCAGAGACGTCGTGCGTCAGGTTGTACACGGTCCCGATCACAAACACCAGAGTCCAACCCACGATCATGGTGTAGGTGAGCAGGTACACGAATTTGTCGCCCTTGGTGAACTCCTTGCCGATTCCGAGCATCTTCAAGCCGCGCGACGGTGCACTCTCTGCCACACTCGTCTCAGAATCGATTGCATTGTGATCTCGGTGTAGCAACCCGTCCAAATCGAACTCGGATCTCTTCCCCAGTATCGATACCAAAATGTATGTGGCGGTCGACGCAACCATTGCAATGCCCCAGAACATCTGCCCGTTGATGAAGAAGTCGTCGACGATCTGGTGAATCACGATGCCTAAAACGGCAATGCCGGAACCGACGCACATTGCGCTCCAGGCTGCGGCCGTCGTGCCTCGCCTCCAATACAAGCCACCGATCAGCACAGACCCCGACCCACCGGCGAAGATCGCCCCGGTGATGGCGAAGAAGAGGGCAATGTACTGGCTCTGTTGGAACAGCAGGCTGAACAGGAAAATGAACACGGCCACGCCGAAGATCGACAACCGGAGTACGCGAAGGTGCTGCTCCTTTGTGAACGGTGTCTTCCTGAATGGCATCACCACATCCTGAATGAAGATGCTGCCCCAGGAGTGGAGATACGTGTCGTGAGTGCTTATGAACGCGGCGAGCATCACGGCGGCAAACGCGCCCATCAGGCCAATCGGAAGCATCGCCGTGAGTACGACAGGAACGCGCAATTGGTTACGTAACGTTTCGCTTTCCGCATTCGAGAGAACGTCATTAACGTATGAGGCCCGCGCCGCGAAATCTGGATGATGCAAAATCGTGTAGGCGATGATCGGCACCAGGAGAACAAACAGGATGCGCGGAATGTCACGATAGTTTGTGAGTACCTGGCCCATCTTTGCCTCATGCGCATTCCTCGCCGACGCGTTGTAGGCCTGAGGACCCTGCCATGACATCACTACGTAGACCACTCCAATGGTTCCTATGAGGAAGAACCAGAAATTGAAGTCTTCCACCTGGCTCGTGTTGAACGGGTTCAGCAACGAAGCGTTCTCCGGAGCAGTTGCCAGGGCTTGGAGGATCTGACTCCAATCGACTAGAAAGAGCAGGTAGATCGTAATGACTACGAACACGATATTCACGAACGTCCCCTGAATGAAATCGGCGATAATCACCGCCACCTGCCCACCCGAGAACACAAAGAACAGAGCAAGCGACAGCAAGACGATCATCAACAGGGGGAAAGTCGCGATCTCGAAACCAAACACTCCGAAACTCTGCGGTAGCCCAACGAAATTTATGAAGAACCGCGCTCCTACCGCCGGGAAAATGCCAAAGTTGATGATACCGGCCAGGAAGGCCATCAACCCTACGAATACTCTGAAGTTTCTGCTGTACCGTCTCTCGAAAAACTCAGCGAGCGTGAGCGAACGCGTCTGCCGGAATCTGTAGATCACAAAGCCGGAGACAGTGATCATCAGCACGACGACTGCGGTCGTGAGTCCCCACCAGGTAAGCGGGAAGCCACCTACGTAATTCTGTTCAAAGAACCCGACTATCGATATGGCGCCGACCATCGCGACGCCCTGTGACACGGTCAACAGATACCGGCCCGCTGTCCGACCTGCTGCCAGGAAATCGGCGACACTCCGCATGTAGCTTCTGGAGGCGACCGCACCCAGAACCATGATCCCTGACACGGAGCCCAGAATCACCCAGTCGACAACAGCAAAGTTCACGCGGTTGTTACCTCACCACACCCGTCCGTCACGACCTATGTGCAGTTCCCTGCCCTCTACGACGACCCAAGCATCGAACAGTCTAGAGGTGGCGGAGATCTCGAGGTGAAAGTGCGAATCGGGCACACCGAGCGCGTTTGCGTCTGAACTAAACTCCCCATGGCTTGAAAACCAGGCGTGTTCCTTGTAGTAAACCTGGCGCAGAAACCAGCGTGCGTCATCCTCCAGTTTCGGCGAAAAGGTCTCCTCGCCGGCACCCGCGGCCAGTGCGGAGAACTGCACGATTCCCCACATCTCCGGATAGTGCATGGCGATTACGCCTTGAGGAGACCATACCCAGTTGTCCTCGGGGCGAGTGCGGCCCTCCTCTGGTTCCACGATCTTCTGGTAGCGACCATTCTCGATGTTTGCCCGCCACTCCACCCTCGAGAAGTTAACGCGCCACTGATCCCCGCCTTTGGGCGGCGCCTCTTTGTGCGCCGCCTCAGCCAACACCTCCCATGGAATGGCGATCTCGACGCTCCAACTATGGTCTGTGTCTGACGGATCGTTCAGGGTGCCATCAACAAAGACAGCCGTCCGCAAGCCCCGGATGTCCAAGGCGTTCAGCGCGGAACCGCCGTCACGATATGGCTTCACCAAAAACAGGTCCCATTCGGTACCGAGGGCGTTGATTTCCAGTTCGAAATACTCATGCGTGTCGCCGTTAGGATCGATGAACACCTCGAAGTCGTTGTCGTAGAAGATCACCGCGTCGCGGTCAGTGAGCGTCGCCCAAACGTGCGGCTCCTCTAGCTCGGCGGCGAAGTAGAGGTAGGTGCTGTCCCACAGCATCTTGGCTCGGGTTCTGAACCGAGGTGCGCCGCGAGATGGT
>JBDGYW010000231.1:0-8861 GCA_039588935.1 Gemmatimonadota bacterium
GAAACCCGGTCCCGAGGGAATCAGCTTTGCTATCTTGTCCGCGTCGGTGAGGCTTACTTGAAGCACGCGTGCAATATCGCGGACGGCCGCGCGAGCCTTGAGCGTCCCGAATGTGATGATCTGGCCAACGCTGCGGCTGCCGTAGCGTTCACGAACGTATTCGAGAATTTCACCCCGGCGCTCGAAACAGAAATCGACATCAATGTCGGGCATCGATACGCGTTCGGGGTTGAGGAAGCGCTCGAAAAGAAGGTCGAACTTGAGTGGGTCAACGGTCGTGACATCAAGCGCATACGCAACCAGTGAACCGGCGGCAGAGCCGCGACCGGGCCCCACTGGAATCCCTCTCTCCCGCGCCGCTTTGATGAAATCGTGGACGATGAGGAAATAGCCGGAATAGCCTAAGCGTGTGATTACGCCCAACTCATAATCGAGGCGCTCCTGGACTTCATCCGGCGGCGGACTCCCATAGCGGCGCTTCGTGCCTTCGGTTGCGAGTTCTACGAGCAGGTCATCTTCCGACTTCTTGTCATCAGGCAATGGGAATTCCGGCAAGAAATACTTCTTTTCGAAGTCGAACTCGCACAGGTTGGCAACTCGCTGCGTATTATCCAGCGTGTCCGGCCGGTCCTCGAAGAGCTCTGCCATCTCCGCTTCGGATTTCACGTAACTCTCCTGCCCGTGGAATCGGAAGCGATCTGGGTCGTCGAGATCCTTGCCAGTACCGATGGCCAAAAGGCAGTCGTGGGCTTGATGATCCGTCCGTTCGAGGTAGTGCGCATCGTTTGTGGCTACTACCGGAAGGCCGAGCTCATCTGCTAGCTGCAGCATGCCGTCCCGCACGATTCGTTCGTCCGGTATGCCGTGGTCCTGCACCTCAAGCCAGAAACCGTCGGGGCCAAACGTCTCAGCGTGCCAAAGAGCAGAACGTTTTGCCTCGTCGAAGTTGTTCCGCCGAAGCCAAAGCGACACCTCACCAGAGAGACATGCAGCGAGACATACCAACCCTTCGCTATACTGCTGTATAGCCTCCCGATCGATGCGAGGGCGGCGATAGAAGCCTTCGAGGTAGCCGAGCGACGAGAGTCGGCAGAGGTTCTTGTACCCGGCGCGGTTCTTTGCCAACAGCACCAGATGCGAATACTGTGCTGGTGCATCGTGCGGCTTCTCTCTCGCGTGACGAGATCCGAACGCTACATACGCTTCGAATCCGAGAATCGGCCTGATTTTGGCAGCCTTTGCCTCCGAATAGAACCGCCATGCTGCGTGGAGGTTTCCATGGTCGGTGACTGCCAGGCTGTCCATGCCGAGTTCCGTCACCTTTTTTACGAGATTCGGAATCCTGTTCGCGCCGTCGAGGAGAGAGTACTCCGAATGTGTATGGAGGTGTACGAAACTCATCGCATACTACGCCCCGGCGCCCGAAAGCTGATGACTGAGCCAGGCGTTGGTGGAGTTGCGGACGAGATGGTCACCCGCCGGAGCGTTCGGATGTCGGCCTCCGGTGGGGGTTTTTGTGCTTTCACAGACATAAGCTACCCGAGCCGATGGGCATTGTCAAAATGCTCGAAAACGCCGTATGTTGTGATATCGCGGGGGGTTACACCGAGACTCAGAATGGGCGGTGAAATGCGGGAACCGAGGCCGCTCATGCCGCGGGCCACGCCTGCAGTGCTTGGAACGCCAGCCCAGTTTGTCCGTATCACGGAGCATAGAAAACATTGGAGGAGAGGTTGAGCACTCGCACAACCGACATCATGATCGTGGCGGCGATCGCAATTCTAACCGCCTGCAGCGACGGGGTTGATCTACCTGTACCTGCTCGAATGGAAAAGCTCACCGGGGATGGCCAACGTGCGACCGCGGGCAACAGGCTGACGATACCGTTCTCGGTATTGATAACAGCGGATGATGGTTCCGGCGTCCCGAGGGAGGGGATCCGCTGGTCAGTGACCGAAGGCATCGGGGCGGAACTCTCTGATACCATGACGGTGACGGACGGTACGGGACTGGCGCAGGCATACCTCACGCTCGGCCCGGAGGCAGGTACATATGGGGTGAGTGGGGTTCTAGTTCGAAAGCCCGATGCCGCGGTAACGTTTGAGGCCGAGGCCGCGAGTGCCCCCACACTCGATGCAGTGACGCCTTCTACCTTCACCGCGGGAGATCAGCTCGTCCTGCGCGGGGCGCACCTGACCGATTCCACAGTCGTGGAATTCGACGGCACGCCGGGTGAGGTTTCGGCGATATCTCCGACAGGGAGCGGACTCACGGTGTCAGCCCCGGATTGTCTCGTGCCCGGCACAGTAACAATCTCGGTGCGTGTTGGACTTTCCTCGCCGAGCGGCGTCACCGGCATCTTCGAGGCATCGGGAGCGGAGCTATTACTCGGCGCCGGCGAGTTCCTCAGTGCAGAACCGGCGGCGCTTGGCGACTGCGCCACGTTCCCGACCGCCGGATCGTCTGGTGCAGAGTATCTGTTGGCGCCGCAGATGGTGTCTGGCACGCCCGGAGACACCATGTGGTTCCGACTCATGGGCGATGCCGCCGTTGCGACCGTTCCTGTGACGATGGCGGCGGCAGAACGTGCGATCGCATCGCAGTTTGATGAATTCCTACGAGGGCTCGAAGCGGAACTCTCCAAGAGGCCCAGGCAACCGGCCTCAGCGCAAGAGGTAGAAACGGCACCGATCCAACTCGACATCAAGGTTGGTGACCGCAGGATCTTCCGCGTATGTGACAAGGTGACTTGTTCGCAAGAGATCGACTTTGCGTCCGTCACTGCGGAGGTCAGATACGTAGGTGATCACGCGCTGATCTACCAAGATGAGAACGCGCCGGTTGGAGGGCTGAACGAGCAAGATTTCCAGGAAATGGGGGTCGTCTTCGACCAGGAACTGTACCGAGTTGCGACCAGGACGTTCGGCTCGGAATCCGACCTCGATAAGAATGGACGCGTCATGATTCTGTTCACGCCGATCGTGAATGGGATGACCGATACTGCTCGGTGCTCACAATCCTACGTCACCGGGTTCTTTTTCCCGCTCGATATCGATCCGACGGCGGACCGCGACAACCGTTCGAATCAGGCAGAGTTGTTTTATGCAATCGTGCCGGACCCAGAAGGAACCGTGACCTGTGACCATTCGGTTGAGCGAGTTACCCGCATCGTGCCGGTGACATTCATCCATGAGTTGCAGCACATGATCAACTACCACCAACATGTGATCGTGCGTGCGGGTAACTCGGAGCAGACTTGGCTGAATGAGGCAATGTCCCATATGGCTGAGGAGCTTGGCGCGCTCCATTTTGAGGCTCTGGGCCAGATGGAACGGTTCACTGCGTTTTCACTCGGCGATCTCTACAACGGATACAAGTACCTGAGGGACCCGGGCAGCTATTATCTGCTCTATGCTGAAGGCACCGGAACGCTCGAAGAGCGCGGGGCAGGCTGGCTCTTCCTGCGTTGGTTGGTCGATCAATTCGGGATCGAAGTGCTACGACGTTTGTCCGAGTCGGATTTGACCGGCACTGAAAACCTGGTCGCTGCGACAAGCGAGCCGATGTCGCAATTGCTCTCCGACTGGTTCCTCGCCAACTACGTTTCAGATCACCCAGATATTGACGCCGTACCCAGCAGGTTGAGTTACAAGACTTGGAATCTGCGCGAGGCTTACGCTTCGCTTCATTCGCAAGACCTGTCGTTGTTCGACAGGCCGTTCCCGATCGATCCCCCGGTGTTCACCGGCGGACTATTCGACGTGACGGCGACTATAGGGGGTGGGTCGGGCGCCTATTTCCGAGTTGTCCAGGTTGGTGACCAGAGCGGTTTCACGGTGCAGCTCGTCGATTCCGGCGGAGATCCACTAGCAGAAGGGGCAGCCCGACTCAACGTAGTTCGGATCAGGTAGATGCGGCGATTGGCGGACGAACGGTGTCCTCCTCTCACCGTCGCCGTCATCTTGATAGTTTCCTTTCCGTGCGCCGCAGTTACCTCGCTAATAGATGCGCAGGTTTCGGTCAATACACCGGCTGCCACACTTTCCCGACCGCTTTCTGTTCGCAGCGCCGGCATGAACGGGGCGGCGGGTGCACTGGTGGGAAACGCCGGTGCGGTCTTCAGTAATCCTGCTGGCATTGCCACTATCCGACACATTGGCCTCGAAGGTGCGTACCGGACCACACCGTCGGGGGGCACCCTCGTGTCTGGGGCACTTGCTTGGCGTCTCCGTCAATTCGATCTGGGTTTGGGCGTCGCTCGATACAGGTTCGGAGGCGACCCCTCGGCCCATCCGATACCTGGAATCCCGATCGGGGCAGACGCACGTGAGTTGGTGGGGGCTGGGTCGCTCGTATATCGATTCGGGATCGTCGCACTGGCGGGAAGCGGCAAGTACGTGCAGCGGGCTGTGGATGACTCGCGAGAGAGTGCCGCCGCCGCTGACGCTGGCCTGGCGATCGCTCTATTTGACATAATGGCGATCGGGTTCTCGATGCAGAATATCGGCGGGAGTTGGGGGGGGACGGGGGGGGTCGCAATGCCGCAGCTCACGCGAGCAGCAATGATGTGGAACTACGTCGATCCTCTGGAGACATTCAGGCTGCTGTCCACTGTCGAACTGCAGTGGCCAGAAGGAGAGGAGTTTCGAATCGTAGTTGGCGGCGAGGGCGGTTTCGTCGTCCATGATGTCGGGCTGTTCGCGAGAGCCGCGTACGGGACCGAGTCACCTGGGTCGGTCTATTCGCGCATGACCTGCGGTGGAAGCCTGACAATTGCAGACTTAGCGCTCGACTATGCTTACCAGGCAAGTGATCTCAACAGCGAGCCTGCGCACCGCTTTGGGTTTCGTTTGGTCCTGTGAGCCTTCGCGTGGCAAACCACTGAGGGTGCCGTCCCTCGCGATGAATGAAGGGCGTGGCCGGCTACTGATGTATCGCACGCCCTAGAGAATCCAACACCGCCTCTGCCGTTGCCTCCGAAAGCGTCGGGTGGGCGTGGATCGCGGAATCGATATCCTCGGCGGTATGCCCGTATTCCCTTGCTAGCACGACTTCCGAGATCAACTCACTTGCGTGAGAGGCGACAATGTGCCCACCCAAGATCCTCCCGCTCTCCGTCTCGCGGATAATCTTGACGAAGCCATCGGTTTCTTTGGATGCCCGAGCGCGGCCATTCGCGGCAAAAGGGAAGCGGCCGACGGTGAAGGTTAGCCCACGTTCGGCGCATTGGGCCTCGGTCAGTCCGGTGCTTGCCACTTCCGGGTTGCAGTAAGTCACGCTGGGGATATTATCGTACGAAATCGCATGCGGTTTCTCGCCAGCGATCACCTCGGCGACAAAGATCCCTTCGCGGCTCGCCTTGTGGGCGAGCATGGGGGCGCCGGCAATGTCTCCGATGCAATACACGCCCTCAGCAGTGGTCTGGAGTCTGGCGTCCACCTGCACGAAACCGGTTTCGCTGACGGTCACTCCTGCGGTTTCGAGTCCAACACCTTCGAGGTTGAGGGCACGGCCGGCTGCCAGAAGTACCTTCTCCACCTCGAGGTCTCGTGCCTCACCGTCAACCTCGACGGCTAGGGTGACGCTATTCTGCTCAAGCTGCGTGCTGGTGATCCGTGCGCCCACGAACATGTCGATTCTGCGTTTCTTGTAGCTCTTCGCAACTGCCTCGGCGCAATCGGAATCTTCCAGCGGCAGGATTTGCGGCAGCATTTCGATAATTGAGACCTTTGAGCCAAACGCGTTGAAGATGTCAGCGAATTCCATGCCGACAGCGCCTGCGCCGACTATGGCCAAGGAAGACGGTACCTCATCGAGGAACAGCGCCTCATCGGAAGTGATGACGGTCTCCCCGTCGATATCGAGGCCGATCTGTGGAATGCCCTTCACGCGGCTTCCGGTGGCCAGTACGATTGCCGACTTGGCAGAGTAGACCTCCCCGCCAACCTGTACTTTGCCACCTCCCAAGAGCTTCGCTACACCGGGTATCACCGTGACGCTATTTTGCTTCAGCAGGAGCGCCACTCCCTTTGAGTTTTGTTCGCTAACGCGGCGGGATCTCTTGACCGCTGCGCCGAGGTTGAGATTCACATCACCCACTGAGATTCCAAGTTGTTTGGCGTCGCGGCGAATGAGCTCCGCGACGTGGGCAGATTGCAGTAGAGCTTTAGTAGGAATGCACCCGACATTCACGCACACTCCGCCGAGCTTGTCACGTTCGATGACGGCGGTTGTACATCCCAATTGAGCGGCGCGGATCGCGCAGGCGTATCCTCCTGGCCCACCACCGACAATTAAGACGTCAAAACTATCCGACATGTGCTGATCCCCGATTTGAACCTGAAGGTGCCTCTCTTTCCGAGGCGCGGGATGCCTGCTCCCAGGCATGGTATGATGATCGCACGAGCGGACCGGCCTCCACATGGCGAAAGCCCATCGATAGCCCGAGCTCCTCCAGTAGCGTGAATTCGTCCGGAGTATAGAATCTTCCAACCGCGATATGGCTTGCCGACGGACGCAGATATTGCCCGAGGGTGAGGATGTCGACGCCAGCCCCGCGTAGGGCGCGCATGGCACCCAGCAGTTCGTCCCACTCTTCGCCCATCCCGCACATCAACCCTGATTTGGTGATCTGAGCTGGACTTCTTTCCTTCGAGACTCGAAGCAGTCGTACCGCCCTAACGTACCGTCCCCCGGGGCGGGCAATTCCGTACAGCCGGCGGACGGTCTCGAGATTGTGGTTGAGAACGTCCGGCTTGGCATCGAGGACTACTTCGAGCGCTCCATCTGCCCCGCCGAAATCGGGGATCAGAACCTCTACGGTCGACTCGGGAAGGTGTGAGTGAATCGCCTCTACGCACCTGGCGAAGATCTCAGCACCTCCATAGGGTAGATCGTCCCTGTTGACGCTTGTGATGACTACGTGACGCAGATTCATCTTCTCTGCGGCAGATGCCAGGCGTTCCGGCTCCTGCTCGTCATATTCCGGAGGCTCCCCGTGAGCGACCGCGCAATACGCGCAGTTCCTGGTGCAGACGTCGCCGAGGATGATGAACGTTGCGGTACGGTGTCCCCAACACTCACCCAGATTCGGACAATGAGCTTCCTCGCATACGGTGTTGAGCCGGAAATCTCGCATCATCTGTTTTACAGATGCGTAGTCGCCACCACCCGGCGCCCGAATCTTGAGCCACGGTGGTTTCCTGACAGGCGCCTTCGCCCGCGCCCGAGTTGTGCTGACTTCGCCTGTTGAATCCATGAGAGGCCGGAAGATAGTGAAGGTGTGTTCAGCTAACCAGCAGCAGTGCGCGCGATGCGTGGTCGATGCCTACTCGGACCTACCGCCACCTCGCGATTGGAGCCACCGCCAGTCCCAGAAACGTGTTGGGGAGACCGGGACGAGGTCGAGTTCCATCTCCTCCCCGAAGTAGAGCTGAGCGAGCAGCTCACCGGAATAGCCCGCGAGGAGGATCCCGTTTCTCCCATGGCCAGTGGCATACCACAGACCTGAGAGATATGGGTCTTGTCCAACTATCGGTTGTCCATCAGGAGTGCATGGTCGCAATCCCACCCAAGTCCTACTGAAAAGCACATCCCCCAACGCAGGCAGAAGCTGTCTCACGACGGTTCGGATATGTTCCAATCCTTTCTCGGTGACAGTTACGTCGAAGCCGGCATGTTCCATGGTTGATCCGGCGACTGCCCCACCGGCCTGTGGCAACACGTAGCCTCCAGCCCCGTACACAATCATCTCTGGACAGTTGTCGGGCCAACTCATTGCTGCCATCTGTCCGCGTATGGGTTGGACGGAGAGCGGGCGCGGGAGACCGGCTATCTGCCCGGACCAAGCACCACCGGCAATCAAAACGATCCCCGCATCGCGGTCTTTCGCGGACGTTCGCACCCCTCGGACGTTCGAGCCCGCGATCAGCAACTGTTTGACCTCTTCTCCCCTAATGAACTCGGTACCAGCTTCCTGCGCGCTCTTGGTAAGGGCCTGAAGCAACGCCAGTGGGTTGAGAGCACCATCCTCCGGTGCGTATGCGGCACCCAAGGCTTTGGGCGCAATGCTGGGTGCGAGTTCTTGGAGTTCTTCTGCCGATAGCCACTCAGCCGCAAATCCGCACTGCCGGTGCCAGGCGACTTCCTTCTTTACTCCTGCCACCTCATCCTCTGAAAATGCAACTTCGAGGATTCCATTATTCTGTAGTCCAATATCGATTCCGGTCTCCTCTAGAAGGGCCGGACCTAGCTCTGTGTAGAAATCTCGAGCCCGCACAGCCAGTCCCAGCATTGGGTCCTCAGGGCCTGCCTCTGCAAGGGGTGCGAGCATGCCGGCTGCGGCGAGCGAGGCCGAGCCTGGCTTTGGCCCAGCTTCAACGAGAACAACGGATGCACCTCGGCGCGCGAGAGCGCGCGCGCAAGCGGTCCCCACGACCCCGCCGCCCACTATCAATACGTCAGATTGCATCATGTACCGCACCCTTGTTGTGAAACCAGTCTCACCCTAGCTTCGTAATGGGAACTACACTGATTTAGCAGGAGATACCGATGGTTCGCACCCTAGCAGGATACTCAGTCCTCGCCATAATTGGCATAGTCGCCCTGAAGCTGATCGTTGGGTTGCTGGGCTTCGCGTTCTCGTTGCTGATGTCCGTCCTGTGGCTGGTTGCAATCGGTTTGGTGTTCTATTTCATATTGAAGGTCATCAGCCCGAGTACTGCTCGACGAGTGCGCGAGATGATACGCGGAACGGAAGCGGAGGTCGAGGCCGAATAAACTGGGAGTGCCAGCTCACCCTGTGGGCCCCCCTGTGGGGCCCCTTTTTTTGGTGCGCCGGGCATGGTGCATGACTAGGAGGT
>JBDGYW010000232.1:0-8836 GCA_039588935.1 Gemmatimonadota bacterium
AGCACCAATAGCACAACAGGGCCAGTACCTTGGGCTCGCCGGCCGGTAGGTTCTCGAACGCCACCTCAACCTGGGAGAGGAGCTGTCGATCCGTGAAGTTGTTGAGTTCCATCGCGTGTACCGGACATGCGGCGGCACACAACCCGCATGCCTGGCAAAACGCTGGATCGCTCACCGCCCCTTCGGCCGTAATGGTTATCGCGCCGTGCGGGCACATGGTCACGCAGAGCCCGCATTTCACACAACGGTCGGGGTTGACTCGGCTAGCATATCTGGGCGCCTCGGATTGGCCACGTAGCAATGACGGGAGCGCACGCATTGCGGCTGCGCTTCCCTGCTCCGAAGCCTGCTGAACCACCTTGGGCCCCGAGGAAGCTCCGATCGCAAATACCCTGTCAACCAGTGATTCAGTCGGCCGAAACAGACGCGGCTGATTCTCCACCGGATACCCATACCGATCCACTTTCACCCCGAACATGCGGCAGAGGTCTTCCGACCCACGCGACGGTGCCTGCGCTGGCGCGAGCACCACCATGTCCGCTTCCAGTTCCACCACGTCCGGTTCTTCTTCGTTTTCATCCAGGCAAATGGGATCTATCGAAAGCTTGAGCCCACCGTTTTCTCCAACGATCGTGGTCACATCGCCGTTGACAAACTCGACGCCGGCGTTCTTGATCTTTTGATAAAGGCCCTCGAGCGCACGTTCATACGTACGCATGTCCCTGTAGTAGACCACGAAAGGCTCGATCATCGGGTTCGACGTCAACAATCTGTCGACCTGCTTCGCCGTCACAGAACAACACGTCTTCGAACAGTAATCCACACCTTCCGCCGCTTTTTCCGGGCCCGCGCGCGACCCCGCGCATTGGACAAAAACAATCGACTCCGGCTCCTCTCCATCCGATGGCTTCAACAATCCTTCATCCAGCAATCGCTCGAACTCGAGGCTGGTGACGATGTTTGGATGTGTGCTCTGGTATTCCGGATATTCGGTGAGATCGACTTGTTCGAAGCCAGTAGCCAGGAACACCGCACCGAACTCCTCGGTGCTCGATAACGGCTGCGCTTTCAGATCGATTGCTTGCGTTGGACAAACCGGCAGACAGTCTCCGCACATCGTACAGACGTCTGGCAGAATCGAGTAAGTGTCGGGAAGAGCGCGCTCGAATTCCTTGTCGATGGCCTTTCGGGTCGAGCCCCCATGATCAAATCGCCGCTCTGTCTCCTCAGGACAAACGCGTGCGCACTCGCCACAGGAAATGCATAGCTCTGAATCCACAAACTCTGGGTCGCTCTCGAGGCTTACTCTGAAGCTTCCGTTCGCCTTCTCGACGCCAGCGATTCTCGTTTGCGTTCGCGTGTCGATCCGCTCGCTGAGCACTGCGCCCTTTGCCTGAACCGGGCCGACGCAGGAAGCGTCACACACCGACGGCCACCCCTCCGACTGGAAGAGTCGGTGCACTTGGCACACGTGACCACCCAACCATGGGTTTCGCTCCGCAATGGTTACGTCTATTCCCGCCGAAGCCAGATCCTTGGCAGCCTGCAGCCCTGCCGCGCCTCCGCCGACAACCAACGCCGTCTTCGCGATCGCAACCGACTGCTCTGTGGGTTGGTCCGTCAGCAACCTGGCGTGGGCCATTCGAACCAGGTCCATGGCTTTCCCTGTTGCAGCCCCACTGTCAGGATGTTGCCACGCACACTGCTCACGAATGTTGGCGACCTCAAACAGGTCTGGTGAAAGCCCAACGCCGTGCATCACAGTTGCGATTCGCTCTTCAGGGAAGCTGAGGGACGACCGCGGTGAGCAACCGGCAAAGAGCATTCGATCGCAACCGGAGTCCTTCACCTTTCCGACCGCGGCACCGAGATCCGATTTCGAACAAAGCACGTCGAACCGATCCACAAACGCCACATCCTCAAGCGTAGTTGCCTCCTCTACCACGCGCGCCGTGTCTATGTGGTCGGAAACCTGCCCCCTGCAGTCACAGACGAACACTCCAATGCGCGATGCCACGGAATACCTCCCGGAGACTCAACAAAACCTTTCAGTGAGACTAGACAGCCGCGACTCGACGTGTCAAGGCGATCACTCAGGCAGGCAGGTGTCCGGATTCGATCTTCGCGATCCCAAATGCGGACACTTGTTGTGCACGCCACCTTGAAACATCCCGCCGATAACTATATGCAGCACATACTGTTACGGTACGGCAGCGGAGAGGCACGGAAGATGCAAAACACGTTGCTGAACAAATGCACCTCAGGAGTGCGCCATGCGAGCGGTATTCCCGGTCTTTCTAGTGATCATAGGTCTTGGAGTCAGCGAGTTTGCAGAAAGCCGACTTCCAAGTGGACTCGCAAATGCGGATCGGCACGACTTGGTCTACCTTGCCCGTGCAGGCGTGATTACTGCCTTTGACCACGCTCCACCGCAAATGCAACGCTTCCTGCAAGGGGTGTTTTCGAACGGGCGCGTGCAGCGAGATTCGAGATCGGTGCACGGACGCCGACACCGCCATTCTCAACGCCGGGTTCATTCGTCGCACGGTGAAACCATCCGAACTCGCCTTCGACTTGGCGACGAGCGAGTTTCGTTTTACCGCCGCGAACAGCCGGTAGGGCGTCGAGATGGTGACCAACGGAATGGCAGACTGCGCACATTCGGACAAAGAGACCACGGATCCAATTCCGATCAGCTCGTTGAGATCTTGTTTGTGGTGCCAGCGGAAAAGATGAACGAGTCTGAAACTGGGCGAAGAGGAAGAGGATCACGCAAGAAGTATTGACTCCGCAGCATATATAGCCTGTACACCAACGTCCCGCCCGTCCGAGAACGCCCCCCCATTGCCGGACCGTGTATCCGAGATAGGCAAGTTCGGTCAGTTATGTCAACCAAGGGGGGACATGTGGAGAAAAAAACCGCGTGTGAGATAGATCGTCGGGACTTCCTGAGCGGTTTGCTGCCTGGATGTGCAATGACCTGCTTCGGCTGCTCGACTATTCCGCTGCTAGCTTCGGCAAAACGAGACCCTACACCGCAGCAAGACACTCACAAGTTCGACATGCCCGTGGACCCCGTGCCGACGTGGCGGCGGCAGGAAGTTGTGAAGATCGCCCGCTTCCTGGAGTTCCAGCAATATCTGGTGGAACAGATGGGACGAGACCGGGTCATCGAGATCCTGAAAGACTTCCAGTCGTCGCGCAACGCGAGCCAGGCCACAAGGGCAGCGGAGAGACTGGGTTCGAACGACTTCGACGCATTCAAGAGGTTTTATAACCCTTCGATACCGGCGCTGAACCGCATCGTCACCCTAGAGATCGTCGAGAACACCGACACCGTATACGAGTGGCGGATCACCGAGTGCATTAACACGGTGCCGTATCTGCGCGTCAACGCAGCAGACCTCGGTTACGCTGCCGCCTGCTTCGGGGACTATGCCTTTGCCGAAAACTTCAATCCGGCAATCACACTAACCCGTGACAAGACCATCATGGAGGGTCACGCCTACTGCAACCACCGGTATACCTGGGAAGGCTAGCAGGACAACACGCACACCAAATTCTTCCCAATCGCAAAGGAGAGACAGATGAGGAATGGCGTAATCGCGTTCACATTCGCGATGCTGTTACCATGGACAGCACTTCTCGCACAGTCAACTTCGGCTGCCGACACCGAAGCTGAAGCAGTCAAGGCAACGATCGTAACCGCCTACATCCAGGGGCTCAACAACGAAAAAGACGTCGACAAGATCTGGAGTGGATTCCATCCCGATTTCAAGTTGCTCTATGTCAGGGACGATAGTCTTCACAGCTTCACTATCCAGCAGTGGGTCACCGGCGTCGAGCGAAATCCGACACCTCCGGAAATACCGGTTCACCACGAATTCACGGCGGTGCATGTCGCAGGGAATGCCGCAATAGCACAGTTCGAGGTGTACCGAGAAGACATACACCTGTTCTCGGATTTCATGTCGCTCTACAGGTTCGAGGACGGTTGGAAGATCGTGAACAAGATATCCTACGCCCACCCGAGGTGACGAAACTAGTCGCACGAGAAAGCGGCCGCGGATCAGCTCCGCGACCGCTTTCTTCACTGCACTCAAACGCAAACTAGCTCAACCGCCCAATCTGATATTGATCCTCTTCGACGCCGTCCCCCCGTGGAACGAGTCGACGTTGAACTCGACCCAGCCGCTGGCTCCAGTCATCCGAACCAGATAGCGGAAGGTGAGTGTCTCTTTGCCCTTGAGCCTGAACTCATGTGTGTCTTCACTCACCGCAGTGGCCCTGGACATGTTGTTCATCGGGTCGAGCCGAGTCGTCCCTTCCGGGATCTCAATCATCTCAATGCCTGGAGACGCACTAAAAGAAATCTCGTCGGGAACAGCCGTACCCCATTCGTTTTCACGATCGGAAGATGTCGGATAGACCCTGTCGTTAGTCACGTTGACATCCACCCAGAGGAGATCACCGGTTTCGGGCGTCACCGAGATTTCGCCGACCTCGACCATCGGGAACTGACTGGCGCAGTACAGGACGAAATCCGAGTTCTTCTGCGCCTCCATCTCGATGTACTTGCTCGGGGGAACACGGCGAATGTGTTTTTTCGGAGATCCACCGACCCATATCTCCCCCAAATCCGGGTGGTTTACTCGATGCGGATCGATCCATCCTTCGCCCGACAGCTCGGTATCGACCCAGGACAGGTACTCCTCATCCGTCACACGTCCGTCGCTGTTCACATCGGCGGCCGCCGATGGTGGCCCCCAGAGCTCGATCAGATAACTGTAGGCACCGAGCATGTAATAGGTTGACGCTGCCGTTTGCCCCGACAGGCCTCCGATTACCGGCGTGTAGTTCTGCAGGATCCTGGCACCTGCCGTGACGATGGCAGTCTGGACATCCATGTCATGCTGATATTCGGGAGCGACCTGCCTTTCGAAAAGCTGCGCCCACTTGTTCGACTCACGCAAGAAGGCGAGGCTGTCCGCAAAAGACCTCTGACGACGCCGCCCGAACATCCCGTAAGCACCACCACCGGCCTGCGCGCCTGCCTGCCGCTCCACCGCCGGGGGAGCCTGGAACATGATCAGACGGCCGATATTGTGGTAATGGAACGTCGCATAGATGTTGTCATGCGTACGCATGAACTCGTACGTGTTCCGTGTTTCGGGCTCTGACATCGTGTAGGGATTCCCAGCCTGCATATTCCATCCGTACGGGTAGTTTCGGTTCGGGTCGGGCCCGCCGATGTCGTCCTCGTTGATCCTGCCATCGCCATCGTTGTCGTAGCCTTCCGATCCAACCATGCGGAAGCGTTGGACTCTTTCTGTTGTGTCCGTTACCTGGACCCAACGACGCCGATCTGGTGACAGCTTCAGGGGACCGTCGGGATCCTCCGCGTACATCATCGACAGTTCGCCATCGCCGTCGACGTCTTCGGTCTGGTCCTCGTCGTACAAACCGTCACCGTCATTGTCTTCGGGGCGGTAGGGTTCGCGAGGGTTGTTCGGAGTGTTCGGGTGGACCACGAATGATTCGTTGGCATCTACGTTCAGCCCCGGCAGCACATAGAAGGTCGTGTTATCGAGCAAGTCGTGAACGTACTGATCGTATTCGTACCGCGTGAGCAGATACCAGATCATGTACAGAGATGACATTACACCGTTCACCTCATTGCCGTGAACAGCACCGTCGACCCACATAGCGGGTTTCTGGTCGTGACTCCCGGTTGACTTGGCGGTGAGTGTCATCAGGTACTGCTCGCGACCCATGCGGCTCGTGCCAATGCTCTCAATGTCGGCGAGCTCGGGATACGCGTCCTGCAGGTCGTGCATGATTTGGGTCCACTCGTCGTACGAGTAGTACCGCTTCCAGTTGATAGGAAAGTCCAGCTCTCCATGCTGAACACCCGGACCAACAGCCAATCTCTCCTGTGCAATTGCCGGAGAAGTCACTGCCCCCACAAGGACGACAGCGAGGATACATGCCGGCAGCAGCTTAATCATGTTTCGCGTATGCATGATATTCTCCTGTCTTCCTTAGCGGATCGAGAGGTTTCTGACTTGCGTGCCACCCTTCTGCGAGGACAGTACGATCCTCAGCTGGGTGTCACCTTCAACGGCGATGAGCCACGTCACCTCTCGTGTATTGCCTGTCTGCGGCTCCTCCTCGTCCTGACCCCCGAACTGCTGCATCATGAACTGCTGGGGCGCTCCTGGAGCCGGCGCAGTCGACGGATCGTAGCCGGGGATGTCCATGCTCCCGTCGATGACGCCAAGACGTTTCCACGCGTTGCCCTGCAGGAACTTGATCCTGTC
Organism: Gemmatimonadota bacterium; assembly: GCA_039588935.1. Lineage (GTDB taxonomy): Bacteria > Gemmatimonadota > Gemmatimonadetes > Gemmatimonadales > GWC2-71-9 > JBDGYW01. Next base: position 6,321 of record JBDGYW010000232.1, read on the forward strand.
TCTGTTCCCAATGAGCCAGATAACGTCCTGGCGGTTGCCAGCCAGATTCGCACCGCGAGCCACATGCGTAGCCAGCGCACCCGTGTTTTCAATCGTGGCTGTCACCTTCACGATCTTGTACCTACCGATGTTCCTGCCAGACCTGATCGTGACAGTGTTCCCGTCGCTTACTGCACGGGCCGCATTGGTGTTGTCGGTTGTATACAGAACCTCGGCCGCGGCCTCGGTTATCTCGAGCTTCGGCAGCAGGCCGGCCTTGTACAGCTCGAATTGCCAGTGGATGTCGCAAATGCGCTCGAGCGTCTCGCCCGGAATCGCGTTGTTGCTGCCAAACGTCGAGATCCAGCCGCCAACCTCGCCCTCACCGAGTTCCGGGTGGTTGTAGGGCCTCCAATCGACAAACTTGTCTCCGCCGTACACGTCATCCTGGTACGCAAGCAGCGAACGATAGAAGAGGTTCCGGTCGTCCTCGCCATCAAAGCCGGGCACACCTCTTGTATCGCGCTGCCAACTCCACAGCTCCGTAGTCATTGAATAGGTACCGAACTGCGCGTACGCCCAGTCGATGAAGATGCCATACCCGTAAGCTCTGTCTTGGGTGTCGTTGTATGGATGCCTCCACAGCGGCGGCATCTCGTAGCCACGTCCTCCTTGACCGCCAGCTGCCGGCCTGCCCGCGCCGCCTGGCGCCGGGCGTCCTGGCGGGGTCTGACCGCCTGGCCTGGCAGTCCTCTGCTGTGCAGCTCTCCTCGGAGGACCTTGTGGAGCGTCACCGCCTTCCTCCGGTTCCACATCACGCCACGCCTCTGGAACCTCCTGGTCGTTCAGCTCCAGGTATCTCTTACCCATGACCCTGTCGTATATCGCCAAGTCCTTGGGATCGATGCGGTCGTCAGACCAGCGCGCGAATGGCCGGTAGGTGAACCCGCCTGATGTGTGAAATGACTGCACCATCAGGATGTTCGTGTGGTTCGTGAAAAACTCGAGAATGGCGCGTGACTCAACGGATGAAGCCGCATAGTACCCGCTACCACCCTGGGAATCGTCATCCCGCCACCAACCTTCAGGGAAGTTGCGGTTTACATCGATCCCACGCACCGGATCTTCCCCGCGCTCGCCGTCGCCGTCGTTGTCCCGGTCCTCGCGGATGACCGAGTACCTCTCCTTGTCCGTTTCCTCGTCCTGGTCGAGTCGGATCATGTGACGGGGATCGACATCATCCATTACATATCGTCCCTCCGGATCCGGATACCGGAAGCTCGTGTAGAGGCCGTCGCCGTTCAGGTCGTCCGGGCCGTCTTCGTTGACTTCACCATCCTCGTCGTCGTCAACCATCATCGAGTTCTGTCGCTGAGAGATACCTTCCTCGACGGACATGTGGACACCGTCCGGATTCACCATCGGACAGACGAAAAAGGCGTTGTCATCGATCAACTGGGTGATCTCGTCGTCGCTCCCGTATCCGGTCACCAGCTTGTCGATGATGTAGAGACTGGCTTCGGTACCCGTATACTCATTGCCGTGGGTTCCTCCGTCGATCCACATCCCGGGCTTGCCGTGATACGATTTCATCGGCGTCACGTTGTCCACGCCTTCTCGGCGCGGGTTTCGTAGCTCGACATACTGATCGATCGTGCTGCCGGTGCTCATGTTCGAGATCACGAGGACATAGATCGGCCGGCCCATGTTTGACTGCCCGATCTCCAGCAGCTCGGTGATACTCGGGTACGCTCGCGCGACACTCCGTAAGTAGTCGACTGTCCCGTCGTGTCCGTGAAACTCGTCAAAATCGATCTGTACTCGCTGTGCAAACGCAGACTGGGCGGCGACCAGCAGCAAGCACGCCGACATAACCACACTCAGCCCGCTTTGTCTGGGTCCGCTTCGTTCGCGAAGTGACAGGTTCATAACCGGCCCTCCCTGTTCGTGTGTGTGGCCCGGAGGCCATAACCGCACAACTCTTGACGGTATGAAATGTGCACGTGAGGAGACCGCACGGTACGTGCGGCCACATACAACTTACGGGAGGGTACAGGCAATTAGAACCATCGGCGGCCATTCCGCAGATCGTTCTACGACGGTTCCAGATTGCTCTCGGTCGACTAGACCCGAACTACACCTAGAGGCCATACTTAGTCCATGTTTTCCGTCTGCATTCTTCCGCATTCTTCAGCGGCGAACACGCTGCCGAGTGGAATGAAACGAGAACCCACACCACCCACGATTCGATGACCGATGTCATCGAGAGGCTGAGCGCTGCGTTGACGGACCGTTTCTCCGTTGGGCGTGAGATCGGCCGAGGAGGAATGGCAACCGTATACCTCGCCCACGATCGGAGGTTGGATCGGCCCGTTGCCGTGAAAGTGCTGTTGCCGGAGTTGGCTGCCTCACTGGGCGCGGAACGGTTCCTGCGCGAGATTGAAATAGCGGCAAAGCTGACTCATCCCAACATCTTGCCTCTGTTCGATTGTGGCAAAGCCGACGGCTTGCTCTACTACGTCATGCCGTTTGTGGAT
>JBDGYW010000233.1:0-16162 GCA_039588935.1 Gemmatimonadota bacterium
CCGATGATCGTCAACACCGACGAGAGGCGTCGGGGGTGGATGGACGAGGGGACCACCGACTTCAACGATGCGGCCGCCTCGGCTGACATGTATCCCGGCTACGACGGCAAGGACGGAGAGTTCTCGAGCTACGTCGGATTGGCCCGCACCGGCGAGGAAGGCGCGCTGATGCGGTATTCGGACCATCTGGACTCGCCGGGCCACTACGGTGTCCATGCCTACACCAAGCCCGGCTCTCTGCTCTTCACCCTGCGAAGCATGCTCGGCGAAGATGTGTTCTATCGCGCATATCAGGGATACCTGCAAACGTGGGCATTCAAGCAGCCCAAACCATGGGATTTCTTCAATTACTTCAACGCTTCCACCGGGCAGGATCTCGACTGGTTCTGGCAGACCTGGTACTACGAAACCTGGGTGCTCGACCAATCCATCGAGAGTGTCACCGCGACCGGCAGCGGTACGGAGATCGATATCCGCGACATCGGCGACGCACCAATGCCCACGACGGTAACAGTAACTCTCGCGAGCGGGGAGACGTTCGAACACGAGATCCCGGTGTCACACTGGTTGGGTGGAGAACGGACTGCGTCGGTGACCGTGCCGGCAGGGCAGAATGTGGTACAAGCCGAAATCGATGCCGACGTCGATTTCCCGGACATCAGACGGTGGAACAACTACTGGTCTCTGGCGGCAGAAGAACTCCCGGTAACCTGGCCACGCTCCGTTCGAAACGGGTTGGTTCGTTATCGCAGTTACATCGTCGATCGGGGGTACGACTCCACCGGCGACTTGTTGGCCGGGGCCGTTGGACGTGGGACGAGCGACGTCAATACCGTGAATCTGGAAGGCGGCGTAGAATACGCCATTATCGCAGTTTGTGATGAGGAATGCACCGACATCGATCTGAGGATCAAAGACGCTGCCGACTCAACCCTGGCAGAGGACGTGAACCCGGACGACAACCCGATTCTCGAGTTTACAGCTCCGACAACAGGCAGCTACAGCGTCGACATGATTATGTTCGCCTGCGGAACAGATGCGTGCAGTTGGGCAGGGCAGATTCTGCGGAAGCGGTGATCGCCTGGAAAAGGCCACTCGGTAGCTTCGGCTATTCGAGTGGCCTACTTTTCTTTGCACCTGGATACTCAGGGTAGCGCGGTAGCTCGAGATCTTATTCAACCTGATTCAGGACGGGAAATGGCATTATTGAAACTCGAGTTCGAAAAGGGCGGCACCTTCACCGCGAGGCTCCTGGAGGACGAAGCACCGAAAACGTGTGCAACGCTCAAGGGTCGTCTGCCCTTCGAATATCTCTTTCAGCAGAGCATCGTCTCAGGTCAGGCCATTGTGGCGATACCGCCAGACCTTACCGTCGAGAAAGAAAATCAACGGGTCGCCGGAATTCCCCCAGGCACCCTAAGCTTCCTGGTTGCGGAAGAACACACGCACGTACCGGACGAGATCTACATCGCCTACGGCGTGTTCATATCCAGAGGCCTGTTCATTGACGCCAAACAACCAGTCAATGTGTTTGCACAGATCGACGATGGCCTAGACGAGCTGAAAGAGATCGGTGCCAGAATCATCATGCATGGCGCAGAGATGGTTCGTTTCAGCATCGCAGAGTAGGGCTACACCAGCCCTACTCGATGAGTTCTGACTCCAAGACCTCTTCGCGGATCTCCCCTCCGACCATACTCACGTAGTAGACACTTGCTCCTTCACGTGTGTGAACCACCCGCTTCACTTCGTTGTCTTCGAAGCAAATGCCGGCATCGTTGTCGCATGCGTATCCGGGCTTCATCTCGCCTGAACTGATCAGTCTCTGGTAAACTGGCCTGCGCTCTCCCTCGGCATCGTAGTGAGGCGAATGGCTCCCTCGTAGGAATCCCAGGCATTTGACGATGGTGAGTTCTTTGGGCCTGGAATCTGTTGTTCCTTCCTCGAACCAGCACAGGGAGCCGGCACTGGCTCCCCCGAGTACGATTCCCCTGTTCCAAGCTTTCCGCAGAGTCTCATCTATGCCCTGAGCTTTCCATATGGCCTGCTGATTCAGCGTGTTGCCGCCAGATACGACTATTCCGTCCATCGACAAAAGGGCCTCATCCCAACTCTGCTCCATTCTGTAGCTACTAATGAAGCTTGGCTGGACAAATGGCGTCACATTCAGCGGTGCACAATTCTGATACCATCGAATGCTTCCGGATTCCCTGTCGGCTGAAGCTGTAGGTAGATAGCAAAGCCTGGGCCTCTCTTTCCCCGTCAGAGATGCCATGTAGCGGATGAAGGTTGTCCCGAAACCGCCACCGGCAATGAGGATCTTACGATTCCGGTCTTGGGCGATCGGCCCAGGAGTCCTGTCGGCTATCGATAGCGGCCCCATCCCCAACCCAACTGTGCCCAATGCAGATGAAACAACAAATTCTCTTCTCTCCATGACTAACCATCCTAACGTTGGAAGAACGTCTTCGAGGTTCTTTCAGAAACCGCTCGACTCTAACCAGTCACCCAACCCGTCTCCCCCCCAAGAGTGACAATCGAAAAAACCATGTCCCCTTTGTGCACTAACCTGTTCGGCAGCATCTCGTGGATAATGCCGTCCGTGGATGATCGTATCTCGGCCAGTGTGTCGCCCTTCAAATCTCTGATCTCGCCGAGTTGTTGGTCTACCGTGACAGTCTCTCCCTGATCGAAGTAGGCATCGAAGATTCCGCTTTCCGGTGCTCGTACTCTGGCCCCATCATAGATGTACCTCTGGTACTCCGGAAGTTCGAGCGTGCCCTGCATCATTCCCAGAGATTTCATCACGTTGCGAATGCCTCGAACATGTAGCTGCACGTATTCCTCTAAGGGCTGTTTCCTGTATCCCAACCCGCTCTCGCTGATGATGCTGGGGACACCGGTTCGTGCGGTTTCGTAGATCAGCGTACCCTGACTGTTCGTGGACGGCCTTCTGAGGAGAAACCGATGCCCAAAAACCTTGGCCAGTTCTTCGCTTCTAACCTCGACCTCATCACCCGTCACAGAGATTATCGTGTGGTCGAGATGTGACTCGTGCAGGTCACCGCCGCGCAAGTCGATATGCGCGTCTGACTCTCTGACTATCTCGAACAACGCGTGCGCGAGCCTTTCGGTCACGGACCCATCGGACACACCGGGGAAGTTCTGGTTGAGGTGTTTACCGTCCTCCGGGGTGACACTGTTCTGCAGGTCGAACCAGGGAACTCTGAACCGGAATGCCGAGAGGTTCACGACCGGCACCACGACAAGGGTTCCAGAGACTTCTTCGGGTTCGGTTTGTTTGAAAATCCTGGAAGCGGCCTCGATACCGCAGTATTCCGTGCCCATCAGACCGCCGGTCACAATCAACTGCGGTCCTTCACCTCCTCTTACGATGCCGACCGGCATTTCGACGACACCCGTCGTGTCATTGGTTATGGTAGCGAACGAGAACGTCTTGGAAGGTTGGCTGGAGTTTTCAGTTGTGTCCGTATCGATGCCATGCAAAGCTCCCGCCGACACGGCCGCACCGCCAGAAAGAGATTTGACGAAGTTGCGTCGATCCATGATTCCGCCTTCTTGCACGTAAGAGAGTGTTGTACTGAAGCTGGGAGGGGCTTCAACCACTACGCGAATATGTAGACACCTGGACGCGCCGGCACTAGTGCACAAATGAAAAGAGGGGCAGGTCCTGGTAGACCTGCCCCCCGCGACTCTACAACTCTGCTTCAGACGCAACATCGTTGCATTACATGCTGAATTCTCTAGAAATACGAAACCACCGGCGTGTCGGTCATGGTCTGCAGACCAGGCAAACACCTGCCGACCTGCTTCACTGCGTTGATCGCGATGGCGCACGTGCCGACGTCACCGTTCACACCACCCTTGATGCTGGAGACGATCTTGGGCTCGCCAAAGATCTCGATCTTGTCTTCTGGATTCGGCTCGGCGATCGCTGCCCGGAACACGAGCGTGATCTTCTCTTCACCGTCGCAGAAGCCGCGGCCGATCTGCTGTACGCCGCGAGCCATACCGCGCTTGATCTTCATTGCTCTCGTGCGGATTTCCTTCTTCGCTACGACAGGACTCAACTCGTCCACCGTCTTCTCGAGCTTCCATCCCATGCGATCCGCGATCATGTGAACCGACTCGGTGAGCCCGACGTGACGCAATGTGCCCGTCTTGCGTTTGGCTTCGAACTCCTTCAACGTCAGCCCGGCACCGATTTTCTTCTGGAACGGGATGCGGCGGTACTTGGCATCCTGAATGCGTGAGACCTTCACCTTGTCCACCCGCTGACTCAGAGCGGTCATGGTCGTGGGGAGGAAGTCCATCAGAAATCCCGGGTTGATACCGGTACCCAGGACGGCAACCTTCTTCTTCTTCGCAAATTTGTCGATCTTGTTCGCCCATTTCGGCGCGGCCTTCCAGGGGAACGAAAGTTCCTCGCACGTGCTGACGACGTGCAGACCGGCGGCGGCATACTCCTCAACCTGTTTCGTGATGCGTGGCATATCCGACACGGTTGTGATCAGTGCCACCTGCGGCTTGGCCGTATCCGGCAGTTCCTTCAAACTTCCGACGATCTTGATCGGCGATCTCTTCTCGAACCCGCAGACTTCCTTGAGGCTTTTGCCGATCAGCTCAGGGTCGGTGTCGATGGCGCCGACCACCTTCACGTTCTTACTGCGTTCCATCATGTACTGCGCGATCTTCCGGCCCAGCGGGCCCATTCCAACCTGTACCACTCTTATAGCTGCCATGGAAATCTCCTTTGGTATCGACGATGCGGACTAGCGATTTGCGCTCGATGACAATAACAAGCGGTAGCGGAAACGGAAGTCCCGTACATCAACCAAGCGCCGCGACGATCTTCTGTATCAGAGTGTTTGCGAAGCGAGGTTCGTTGGGTAGCTGCCGGTTCTGGTTTCCCTGCCTCACAACGACGAGGTCGAGGCTCGGTATCACGAAGCTGTGGTTGATGTTGTGGCCACGTGACATGAACAGGTCATTGGGCACGCCTTCGATGTCATCCATGATCCAGAACGTGTAGCCGTACTGCATGGGGGTAGTGCCGTCATCTCTGACGTATTTGTTGGTGGCAACGTTCAACCACGGTTCCGGCACGAGCTGTCGGCCAGCCCATCGTCCCCTATGCAGCCATAGGTAGCCGAGCCTAGCGAAATCCCTCGCGGTGCATCGAAACGTGCTTCCAACGATCGAGTTATACCCGTACGGGCTGCTGCTCTTGTCTGCACCATACGCGTCGCACCCCTCGCTACCACCGACTCCCCATCCTGGCTCTTCCGAAAAGTTGAGTTCCCGGTTGTCAGCGTACGGCATGTCCCGAAAGCCATTGTCTCGAATGCCAACTGGCATGCCGATGTGGCACAGGACACGATCGTACATATACGGCCCGACTTGTTCACCCGACATGTTTCGCATCGCAAGTGCCATCTGCTCCAACCCGTAGTTGCTGTAGTTGAAGTCGGAGCCTGGTTCAAACATCAAGGTGTGGTGATCGGGAATGCCATCAAAGTGCCACCATCCGAAGCAGTATTCGTACATTTGGAAAGGACCCGAATACCCTGGGTAGAGGTGACGTGTGCTCGGTGCCAGCCACGGCTCGCGCGACTCGTGGCCCGATGTCATGGATAAGACGTGTTTGACCTTGATCCGCGTCTTTCGCGCGTCAGTGAGTGACTGGTCCCAGATCTGAGGGACAAGCGAATCCTCAGGTGATGATCCAACCAGATGGGACTCCAAGTTCACCCGGTCTTTGTACTCGTCGAGAAACACCCCTACCGCCGTACCGAAGACCGATTTCGTTGACGACTTCATGTCGTTACATGATTGCGCGGTCCAAGGCTGTGGCCCGCCTTCTTCGCCGGTCGTATAGCTCTCGCCGACGATATGGCCCTTATAGATCACGACGAGGGCGCCGCCGTAGGTCGTGGTGACATGGTTCTGGTCGTGATAGCCGATCGCCTCACGAAGCAGCCGTTCGTTTACTCCCAATGCATCCGGATCTCCGACGCGCCAACCGCCGTCCTGTTCAGATGGAGGGAAGTACTGGTCTTGGGATCGATGTTCCAACGTCAGCCCGGCGTTGCGAGACAGCGGGCTATGCGCGGGCATGAGGCCAATTCCAGCTGTTCCTACTCCCGCTGCGGCAAGGAATCGTCTTCTCGAGATGTTTCGAATGTCTTGTGATTTCATGGCTGAGTATCTCAGGCGTCACGTATATGGGCAGCACTGGTACAGGTTCCGATCATGGCCAGTAAAGATGCGCCACCGGACGGTTACTCGCGAGGCTGTGTTCGCACCTGACTACAGAACGGGGTAACCACAGCCTTATTGGGCAGCGCTACCCCGATCGTGTTGACGATCCGAATACAGGTCAAGAGTTTTGTTTCAAGCTGATGCTGCCTGTCACGGTAGAAAGCCGCAGCATACCGCCACCAGCTCCGATGTTGCCTCTCAGGCTTCCGTCCATGAGTCTCGGCAGCGAGAAGTCTGAGCTTACGCTTCCGGTCGCCGCGGTGGCCCACACTTCCGCGTTGGTGTTCTCGGGGATCGATACGGTCACACTCCCTGACATCACCGAGAAAGCCAGGTTGCGGCGCCAGTCGGAGCGGCCGATCGACGCATTCACGGATCCAGAAACCGTGGACGCTTCAGCGAGCTCACTTGTAGTGATGTCAACGTTGCCGCTGATCGTGGACCCGAATGCGTTGCTACTGAGGTCTTCTACTCTGACATCGCCGGAGATTGTGCGGCCATTAAAATCCACGCCGGCGGGAACCAACACGGTGAAGTCGACCGCTACGTCGAACTCGCGCGTGGCCATGTGCCCGTTCTCGCCCGGGAGGCAATCGTTCCTGAATCCTCCGGGAATATCCGGGTACACCGCGCAAACTGTGACACCGCCAGCGTGTTGAACGACATCCACAGTGACCCCAGCGGGATCGTCGTGGCGGCCCCGTTTCTTCCAGGTAACGACAATTTCCTGTCCAGAAGCGGTCGCGGCCTCGATGTTTCCCTGGATCCCCTTGATCTCAATGGTGTTCCCGGCCGTTACCTGACCGCGCCATTCTCCTTCGATTACTTGTGTGTGGTTCCAACCGGAATCGGTGTCGGGGCCCATCGTGTCGCCGCAGGCGGTCACGCCAAGTGCCGCCATGGCTAAAGTTGGGAAAGTCGCAGTCCTTTTCATCGTGTCCTCCTTGTAAGTCACTTCTTACTGGTTGGCTCCGGTGCGGGCTCCTTGATAGCTCCCTGCGGATGCCTAACTTGATTGAACTGGCAGCACGTTAAGGCGGGAGCGTCGTTCCACCGTCTCGCCAGCGTCTCTTTGGAGATGACGGATCATGGATTCTGGCCCGTCCCAAGGTCTTGGGCCTGCTGTCATATCTCGCCGGGAGCACTCCACCCGGATTTCATCGCAGGGACACCATCTTGGGTTTGTTCTGGGCGGAGGTGGACCAGGAACGTGCTCGGAAAGCGCTCAGGCAGTCGCTTTACCAGCTGCGCCAGGCCTTTGGTGATGGGGTCATAGTCGGACGGGGCGACGATGAGGTTGGCCTTTCCCCAGACCTGTTCTGGTCCGACGTCGCGGAGTTCGAGGCAGCATTGGCGCGTGAGGAACGCGAAGAAGCGCTGGATCTGTACCTGGGTGACTTTCTGCCTGGTCTCTTCGTGTCGGACGCTCCCGAATTCGAGAATTGGCTCGACCTTCGCAGAACTCAACTACGTGATGCGGCCGCATCGGCGGCGTGGGCCCTGGCAGAAAAGGGGTTGTCTGAGCGGAATCCCGCCGGTGCCGCCTATTGGGGACGGAGAGCCGTCACGTTGGCCCCGCTCGATGAAAGGCTGCTGCGGCGACTGATCAAGTTGCTGGACCGTGTAGGAGACAGGGCTGGGGCGGTGCGTGAGTACGAGCTGTTCGCGCGGCGACTCAATGAAGCACTGGAGCTCGAACCTTCGCCCGAGACGCGAGCCTTGGTAGAAGATGTCAGGGCCCGCAGCCATGTTCCGCTCGACCGAGTAACCGCCGCGACCGCCGATGGCGTGGATGGCGCGGCTGAGCAGGAAGACTCAACACCACCCGTCGAAGGTGCCGGCACACCGGCGGGCAACGAGGCACGCGCCGTAGAACCGACCGTAGACACCGACGATGCGATGGCTTCTCAAACCGATTCTGACGATTATCGGGAATTCGGTGGAGATGCTCTGCGCCTCGCCAAGGCACTCAACCACCGTTACGTGCTCCAACGCCGCATCGGAGCTGGCGGTATGGCGACCGTATATCTCGCACAGGATATCAAGCACGACCGACACGTTGCGGTAAAGGTGTTCGAACCTGAGTTGGCGGCGGTGATCGGATCGACGCGGTTCCTTCAGGAAATCAAGATCACCGCGAAACTCGAGCACCCCCACATCCTGACTCTGATCGACTCCGGTGAATCCGATTCTTTCCTCTACTATGTGATGCCCTATGTCGAGGGTGAGTCGCTTCGTGAAAAACTCAGAAGGGAAAAACATCTCACGCTCGAGGAGGCGGTTCAGATCACCAAGGAAGTGGCCGGAGCGCTGGAATATGCCCACCGCCGAGGTGTTATCCACCGAGATATCAAGCCTGAGAACATCCTGATCCATGAGGGCACCGCAATCGTTGCCGATTTTGGGATCGCCTTGGCAGTGCGAGCAGCGGGTGGGACCCGCCTAACTCAGACAGGACTCTCACTCGGCACACCATCGTACATGAGTCCCGAGCAGGCGACCGGAGACCAGCAGCTCGGCCCGCGCAGTGACGTCTTTTCGCTTGGAGCAGTGCTGTACGAGATGCTGGTGAGTGAACCGCCGCATACGGGGACGTCTCCTCAGGCAATCATCGCCAAGCTCATGACCGAACGGCCTACTCGACCGCGCACACTGCGCGATACGGTACCCTCCGAAATCGATGACGCTGTCATGAAGGCGCTTGCGTGGCTACCTACCGACCGGTTCGCGAGCGTCGGTGAGTTTGCTGAGGAATTACATCCGACGGCAGACTCGCCGCCGAGTGGCACCGCTACCCAACCTCCCAGAGTGCGGAAGCTAACACTGATCGCCGCCGCTGCAATCGCTGTGCTTGCTGTCGCGGCTGTGGCGGTGTCAATGCTCATCGGGGGCCCAACATTCACGCGAAATCGCGTGCTGATTTCGCCGTTCGAGAATCGCACGGGCGATACCACCCTGACCGTGCTCGGCGACATGACGGCCGATTGGATTGCACAAGGGCTTCGAAGGATCGATGTCGTGGAGATAGTCCCGACGACTGCAGCGATGCGGATTGGGCAAACAGGCGAGGCTGATGATGCCCCGTCGGCACTCGAAGAGCTGCGAGCTGCTGCCGCTGAGGCGGGTGCGGCAGTGCTAGTTGCAGGCACGTATTATCGTCGCGGCGATTCGTTGGAGTTCCAGACTCAGATCATCGACGCCTCGCGAGGACAAGTCCTCAGCGCTGTACCACCGATGTCTGGATTGATCGAGAATGCGGGAGAAGTGGTGGCAGAAATAAGCGACTATGTGGTGGGTCTGTTGGCTGCAAACATGGACCCGCGACTCTACAACGTGGTGCAAGGAAGCAGGCCTCCACCCCTCGAAGCATATCGCGAGCACATCACGGGACGCGAGCGCTTTGACGCCTCACGGTGGGATGAGGCAAAAGAACATTTCTACCGAGCGGCGGCCCTGGACTCGACATTTTTCGATCCACGTTACTTCCTCATCATGACACATCACAACGCCGGCGAGTGGGCTCTTGCCGACTCCAATGCAATGCTCCTAGAGGGATCACGCACGCGGATGAGCATACCGCAACGAACCGCCTACGACTGGGCAGCCTCCCTCGTGAGAAGCGACCGCATGGCGGAATTGGTGGCCGCGCGGCCCCTCGGCGGATGGGATCATGTTCAGGCAGCTTGGCGGGCGAACCGACCGCGGGAGGCGCTCGAGGGATTGGAGGACATTAGGGCAGCGGGCAACACTCTGAGCTACGAGTTTTGGGACACCATCACGCTAGCGTACCACATGCTTGGAGAATACGACCGCGAGCTTCGAGAAGCGCGAAGGGGACGCGAGCAATATCCGGAACACTTCGACGTCCTAAATAACGAGCTGCGTGCACTCATCGCACTGGGACAAATCGACGAGGTCAGGGAAGGGGTCGAGGAGAGCCGTCTGCTTCCGCCTCAGCCAGGCTGGCTCCCACCCATTATCGCCGGAAATGTAGCTTCCGAGTTACGCGCACACGGTTATCGAGAAGTAGCCCTCGAGGTTGTGGAGCGCGGAATCGATTGGTATCTCATGCGGCCAGCGGATGAGATGGCTGCGCCTGATCGACGCTTTGGTTTGATGGAACTCTACTACCTCGGCGAGCAGTTCGACGACGCTACTCCAATAGCAGAGCAATTGGCGCGTGAGTTCCCGACAAACGTCGACTATCGAGGCTACCTGGGGACCTTGGCTGCCCGACGTGGCGACAACGAGGAGGCCCGCAGGATCAGCGAAAGTCTAGACGAACTAGCTGATCCCTACGCTCACGGGCGCAACACCTATTGGCGGGCGTGTATCACAGCACAGCTAGGAGAGATCGAGCGGGCGATGATGCTTCTCAGGGACGCATACTCTGAGGGGCGGCGATTCGATCTCTGGTTGCACCGCGATATGGATCTCGAACCCCTCCACGATTATCCGCCCTTTCAGGAGTTCTTGAAACCCAAGGGCTGATGGCTACAATCAGTCCCGCAGAACCAGATCCACCAACACCGGTCTGTGATCCGAGGCGACGGGCTCGTCGCGAACTACCTGCCTCAGCATTTCGAATCGACCTGCCGGTCTGAAGATTACGAAGTCGATTTCCCGTACAGGATCGAGGGAAGAAAACGTGAGGTGATCTTCGCCCTTTTCCAAGATCGTCCAGCTGTCCGAGAGATACGCCATCACCTCAGAATCGGGCGTGGAGTTGAAATCGCCTGCGAGGATTGTGGGTACATCCCCGTTACCCAACGCATCTCCCAGGTTAGTCGCCTGGGCTAGCCGCTCCTCGGCGGTTCGGTAGAAGTGGATCCCTACGAAGCGCAAGATGCGTCGAGACTCAGGTAGCTCCACGGTTACCGCTAGAGATGTGCGTGGCTCCTCACCGTCGGGCAATCGTATGTTGGTTGACTCCCCGATTGGCCAGCGCGAAAGAATCGCCATTCCGTATGCGCCGCCATCGTACGGCATGAAGCTGCCGAACAAGGCGTTCATACCCGTCAGGCGTCCCAGTTCCTGAGCTTGGTCCACTCTCTCAGTTCGAGCGGTCACGCTGTCGATTTCCTGAAGAGCCACCAGATCTGGATCCACTTCTCGAATCAGTGCTGCGATGCGATCCAGGTCCAGCAGTTCGTCCATCCCCTCGCCGTGGTGGATGTTGTAGGCAAGAACGCGGATGGCATCGGGAGCTGCTGCGTTTTCGTCACGTGGCGTTTCCCCTGAACAAGCCGTCGCCGCAACCGCCACTAGACCGGCCAGCGCAACCTTCATCAGACGGCGAGGATATGGGTGCCGGCTCATATCCATTGGAGTTCTCACGCGTACGGCATCGGCGGCACCTTTCCAAGTAGTCTCGCATACACCGACAGTGCTCCACGATGGTGCGCCGTGTGGTCGGTGAGTGCGCTGGCGATAGCGCATCGTGGTGCACCCTCCATGATCTGTTTGTCTGGGATCGATGCACACAAGTCGTCGTCCGACGCGGCGCCGAACACCTCCACCACTCTGGCAAACGCTTTCTCGAGGAGCTCTTTTGCATCTGAGAGCCGAGTGACCGCATTCGTCTGGGCGATATGGGCCTCGAAATCCATGTCCCAACCCTCACCGAACGCTCCGTCGACAAACCAATCCACCGTAGCGGCGGTGTGAGCCACATGACCCGCGACCGTGAACATGTCCGGCTGTGCGGCGTAGCCGGAGTCAGCCTCCTCGAATACGGAGATCGTGGTTTTGAAGAACTTGAGCGTATTCTGTAGTTCTAGGATGTATCCTTGCGCAATGGACATGTGGGAGCCCTTTCTCGAGATATTCGTGGTGCTGAATGCTCGCTTAAAACACCCCTCCGGACGGACCCTGCCACGGCAGCTCAATCCGCAGGCGTTCTAGCTTGCCGGCAAACTCGTTCGCTTCGATGTTCACCTTCCAGGCTTCGTCCTGTTTCTTCAACCAGCCCCGCTCCTTCATCCACTCTACGGCCTCGTCCTGCTTCCCTGAGTAGATCAGGCCAAGCAGTAAAACCTCCATCTCCGAAAGCCCCATCGAGTTCATCCGGTAGTCCAGAAATGCCTCCCAAGCCGTCGGTACCCACTTAGCCACGATCTGGTGCCCGATGACATTCGCGTATTCCCGGATCTCGTACTGGGCGTGCGCCTCCATGCGGAGCGCCAGGAAGTGCAACAGGTTGTGCAGGTCAATCTTCCAATAGGCTTCGGTGTATGTCGAGAGAGGCAGGTCTTTTCTCGCCTGTTCCCTCGCCACACCGGCATCAAGACGTTCTTGATACATCTGGCGGGTGGAAGCGTGGAATTCCACCTCTTGCTTGCTCAGCCGTTCTCCCTCGGCTGCATCGAGTTGTCCTTCACTGCCCTGCCGGTTGATGAATCCCTGTAGGCGCCACTCATCAGGTTTCGTTGTCTTGGCGGCATCGATGGCTATGGAGTAACGCGTTGAGTACTCGTTCACATTCGCGGTTCGGTGCCTGATCCACTGGCGCCAACAGTCCATCGGCACTCTCAGGTGCAGCTTGACCTCACACATTTCGAACGGGGTTGTGTGACGGTGCCGCAGGAGGTAGCGGATGAGACCACGATCCTCGCTGACCTTTTTCGTTCCCTTTCCATATGAGACGCGAGCGGCCTGCACGATCGACGAATCGTCCCCCATGACATCGACCAGCCGAACAAATCCATCATCCAGCACCGGCAGCTTCTTACCCAGCACCTCATCCAACGCCGAGGCCTTGTCACTCATCTCCAGTCCTCCATCTCATTCACGGTCTTCAGCGTCCATAATCTTACGGACGGATACCCCAAAAGCCTATCGCCGTAGAAAGGTAAGCGCCATCGCACTGGTCAGGCGATTGCGCGTTGCGGATATTGTGAGATCGCACAACACCCAGAATCAAAAGGACTGCATAGTGAAACCTCAGGCGATCTTGCTGCCGGCGTGCGTGATGATAGTAGCTGCCTGCACGACAGACGAGAGAGAAACGATGGCGAACGAACCAACGCCCAAGGCACGTGAGCTTGCTGAGAACTCGATCATCGTCGACGGACACCTGGACGTCCCCTATCGCCTCGAGAATGAATGGGCTGACGTATCCACGGCAACCGAGGGTGGCAACTTCGACTATCCGCGGGCGGTTGCGGGTGGACTAAACGTGCCGTTTATGGCGATCTACACGCCCGCCAACCTCGAGGCCGAAGGCGGCTCAAAGCAGCTCGCGGAAGACTTGATACACATGGTTGAGGGCATCGCCACAAACTCACCTGACAAGTTCGCCATCGCCTACTCCCCGGCTGATGTGCGGCGTCATTTCGCAGGGGGGTTGATCTCGCTGCCGATGGGCATGGAGAACGGATCGCCACTAGAGGGAGACATCGCAAACGTCGAGTTCTTCTACGAACGTGGGATTCGCTACATCACGCTGGCGCACAACGGTTCCAACCATATCTGCGATTCCTCCCGAGACGACCCGCTCTGGGGCGGCTTGAGCGAGTTCTAAATGGACGTCGTTCGGGAAATGAACCGGCTGGGCATCATGATCGACGTCAGCCATATCTCAGACGAGGCTTTCTGGGATGTTCTGGAGGTTTCAGAGGCGCCGGTGATCGCGTCGCATTCGTCAACCAGGCACTTCACACCAGGCTGGCCCCGCAACATGTCCGACGAGATGATTTTCGCGATGGCTGAACGTGGCGGCCTTTTGATGATCAACTTCGGCTCCAGCTTCCTGAGCGCCGAGGCAAACGTCTATAGGTACGGCAGACGCGATGCGTACCGAGCGTATCTCGCCGAGAACGGCATCGAGGCATCTGACGAGGAAGAAGAGAAGTTCAACGCGGATTGGGCGGAGGAGTACGGGCCGTTTCCGTTTGCCGATGTAGATCTGGTCCTGGACCACTTTGACTACCTGAAGAACCTCGTCGGCGTTGACCATGTCGGCATCGGCACGGACTACGATGGCGTTGGCGACACCCTACCAATCGGGCTGAAGGATGTGAGCACATATCCCGTGCTAGTTCAGGGGTTCCTGGACCGGGGATACAGCGACGAGGACATCAAGAAGATCCTGGGCGAGAATCTGCTGAGGGTGTGGGGAGAAGTTGAAGTGTTCGGCCGCGGATAGGCGTCGAACGAGGCGGATGTTCACAGATAGGCCGGACGTGTGAAACTTTCACGTAGCGTCCACGTATTATATCATATGTTATTATCATATTTGATATAATAGATATGGACATATCATGAGCAACTCCTCTTCGGGCGCCGCACTGCGCCCCAATTGGCTCCACATCCTCGTCTCGCTGGCCGAAGGTGACCTGCATGGATCGGCGATCGCTCGCGATGTGCTCGATCAGACGGACGGTAAGCTCCGGCTGTGGCCGGCAACGCTGTATCGCACGCTCGACGACATGGTCGCCGCCAATCTCATCGTCGAACTCTCCGGCAAGAATCACCCTGACGGTGAGAGCACGCGGCGCCGGTACTATCGTGCAACTCGAAAGGGTCGATCTGAGTTGTCGGCCGCAGTGGAGCGAATTGCGGCTCTGGCCAACACCGCCCGGCGGCGGCTTCGGAACGCGCAGCCATGAGTGATTCACCTAGGGGTTTCAACCTATTGCTTCGAGCACTGCCCGAGGATTTCAGGCAGCGCCACCGCGAAGCCATGCAGGACCTGATGGCGGATTACATGCACGCCTGCTCACCGCTGCGGCACGGACGGATGTGGTTACGAGCGGCCATCGACGTTGTTTGGGTAGGGCTGTCACTGCGCGTCGAGAAGGCTCGCCGCGGTGGTGTCGAACCATCTGACGGCAGAAGTCCCTCTCCGTTGGACACATTCGTTCAAGACACCCGCCATTCTCTGCGATCACTACGGCGGGACTTCGGCCTGGCCGCTCTGGCCACGCTGATAGTGGGTCTTGGTGTCGGAGCCAGCTCAACCGTATTCAGCGTCGGGAACGCGCTGTTGCTACGCCCCCTACCCTTCAACGATCCCGATCGGCTGGTGTGGATCGCGAACGGTGAATGGGGGCGCGGGCAACAACTGTCCGCGATAAGCACGCAGGTTTCTCATCTCTGGGACCTGCAGAATGAAAGCCAGGCCTTTGCCGACGTCGCCGGCTATTTCCTGTTCGACTGGGAGGGTGACCACACGCTCACCGGCATGGGTGAGCCCGAACGACTGACGCGCCTGAGTGTCACCGGCAACTTCTTCTCGATGCTCGGCGTTCAGCCCCTGCTCGGCAGGTTCTTCACCTCCGACGAGGCACAAGAGTTTGGCGGGAAAATCATACTCAGTCATGGCCTCTGGGTGCGGCGATTCGGCGCCGATCCCGATATCGTGGGCAGTACACTCACGATCAACGACGAACCCGTCACAGTCTTAGGAGTGCTGCCTGCATCCTTCGATTTCAACACAGTGTTCGCTCATGACAGCCGCATCGATTTCGTGGCGCCATTCCCACTAACCGAGCTGACAAACCGGTGGGGAAGCACCCTCGCCTTGATAGGACGCCTCAGACCGGGCGTCCCCATTGAAGCGGCCCAGACCGAGGCGACCCAAATCGCGAAGCGGCCATACGACGGTGAGAACCGGCGCAACGAGTTTGAGCCCCGGCTCAGCCCGCTGCGAGAGCACGTGAGCGGAGGGTTCCGGCCCGCCGTGATGCTACTCGCTGGAGCGGTGACCCTGGTAATGCTAATAGTGTGCGCAAACCTCTCTAACCTGCTGCTGGCTCGCGGAGCGGTGCGCGAAAAGGAGATCGCGATTCGGGCGGCACTGGGAGCGGAACGCCGCCGTCTCATTCGTCAGATGCTTACGGAGAGCGGTCTGCTTGCGCTGGCTGGGGGAGTGCTCGGC
>JBDGYW010000234.1:0-8795 GCA_039588935.1 Gemmatimonadota bacterium
CGCAGCTGATGCGCAGAGCCGATAGACAGCCTCAAGTCACCGATACACATCACGTCGGTGTCCGACCTTGACAATGACGACGAGGGCCTCGGTGTCGTCGACAGAATAGAGCACGCGGTAGTGCCCTTGGCGGAGGCGAAACTTCTCCTGGCCGGAGAGTTTCTCACAACCAGGAGGCCGGGGTTCTTCTGCAAGTCCTCGGATCTTCGTGACCAGGCGCTTGCGGTCCTTCAGTGGGATGGTCTCGATTTCCTTGGCCGCGGAGGGCTTAATCTGCAGCCTATAGTTTGCCACGGCGCTTCAGATCCTTGAGCACGTCCTCAAACTCGAGGTTCGGTTCCGTAGCCCGAGCTTCAAACGCGGCGAGGTCGTCAGCGTCCTCAACGAGGCTCAGGCGGACGGCCGCGTTGACGAGATCAGACATGCTCTGTTCGGTTTGTACAGCTTTGACCCGGAGCGCTCTGTGCAAACTAGGATCGAAGTAAACAGTGGCTCGTTTCGATTTCGCCATGTGCGTAATGTAGCGTCTTAACGTTTTAACGTCAAGTCGCTATGACGTTGCTTCTCCGTGGAAGCTGTCTAACAAGTGCGTGCAGCAGACGGCGCGTGTTTTCAAAAGGAAGGTCGTTGCATTGTGTAGCTGCAATGCAGCGCCGCCAGGCTCTTGTGGTGATACATACAGTGTATGTACATTGAAGGATGGCAGGCCTCCACATCGAGTGGAACCCGCGCAAGAATGCGGCCAACAAACGCAAGCACGGCGTGTCGTTCGAGGAGGCCTCGACAGTCTTTGGCGACGAGCGGGCGCTATTGCTCGACGACCCGGACCATTCGGATGAGGAGGATCGGTTCATCCTACTTGGGTTGAGTGCCTCGCTGAATAGGCTTGTCGTTTGCCATTGCTATCGAGAGGCTGAGGATGTCATCTGCATCATTTCTGCTCGGAAGGCGAACAGGCCGGAGCGCACTGAGTACGCAGACAGGTGGAAACCATGAGAAAGCAGTACGACTTTTCGCAAGCGCGTCGGAATCCCTACGCCAGACGGCTCAAGAAGTCGGTCACCATCCGCCTCGATGAAGTCACCATTGCCTACTTCAAGGGGCTGGCGGAGGATACAGGTATTCCCTACCAGACGTTAATCAACCTCTATCTGCGCGATTGTGCTGCCCACGGTCGCAAACTGTCAATGCAATGGCGCAAGGAGTCCCAGACAGGCGCTGCATAACAAGCGCATGCAGCAGACGGCGCGGCCCGGTTCAAAAGGAAGGTCGTTGCAGTTATGAACCTGGTAACATCTGTCACACGATCCGCATCGAGGAGCTGGGGAGTGGTCACGCCGCGGCTGATGCGCAAAGCCGTTAGGCAGCCTCGCTTCGATGACCAATGATGTTCGGACGGACAAACATCGGCGGATGAGCTGGGACGAGGCGTTCGCAGACCGCTACGAGGAATGGTCGGCTCACAGGACGGCCGATATCGCCTTCTACACCGAACTCGCGGTCAAAGCGGGCGGGCCGCTGGTCGAGCTTGCGATCGGGAACGGGCGGGTCGCGATCCCGGTCGCGCAAGCGACCGGTCAGCGGGTAATAGGCATTGATTCTTCGCCGACGATGCTCAAACAGGCCCGTGCCAGTGCGGCCGAGGCGGGCGTGGAGCTCGAACTGCACGAGGGAGACATGCGCGAACTTGCACTCGACGAGCTGGCGGCGCTGATTTACTGCCCTTTCCGTGCGCTCCTGCACCTGCCGACCTGGGCCGACCGCCGTCGCATGTTCGAGCGCGTCGCTGCGTCGCTCCGGCGGGGAGGCTGGTTCGCCTGGGATGCCCTTGCCTTCGATCACGGGATCGCCGCGCGCCTCGACGGCGAGCATCAGGACGAGCCTGTGCCGCACACGATCCGGCACTCGGTGGGTGACAACCGGATTGACATAACACTCGACGACGGCGGAAAGAGCTCACTCTGGTGGGCAACCAAGAACGAGTGGCTCGGGCTCATCGACGTTGCCGGTCTCCAGCTGGAAGCGCTCTACGCTGGCTTTGCCGGCGAGCCGTTTACGGGCGATAGCCGCGAATACGTGTTCGTCGCCCGCCGTTGAACGTCTGTGGCTGCCTAACAAGCGCATGGAGCAGACGGCGCGGCTCGGTTTCAAAAGGAAGGTCACTGATTGTGAAGCTAGCACGTTTCATCAATCGCTCGGCACCCGTAAGCTGGCAAGTGGTCACGCCGCAGCTGATGCGCAAAGCCGCTAGGCGGCTCGCCGATCTGGAAGGATAAGATGAATAGAGAAGATCAGCATTCCCCAGAAGACCAAGGCACAGACCAGCACACACTCGACGTAAGTCACCTCAAGCGGCGGGAAATTCAAGCCCCGATAGCAGAGTGTTTAATCAGAGGATTTGCCGAGGTGATGGGCGAAGACAAAGCCGTGGAGGCGGCGACCGCAGCGATTCAAGCAGACGCAACGATGGCTGGCGAGCTGATGGCTGCCAAGTACGGTGGCAACACTATGAGGGAATTAGGCTGCGTCGTACGAGAGATATGGGCAGAAGACGACGCCATGACAATCCATGTTCTAGAAGAGACAGAGCAGAAATTGAGTTTCGATGTTACTCGCTGCCGCTACGCCGAGTTGTATGACAAGGCGGACATGAAGGAGCTTGGCTTTTGTCTCTCCTGTTGTCGGGATGAACCATTCACCAAAGGGTTCAATCCGCGAGTGACGCTGTCGCGTACTCAGACTATCATGCAGGGTGCAACCCTTTGCGATTTTCGCTTTGTCTTGGAGTAGCGAATCCAGCCGTCTGCCTGTGGTTGACATTCTCTATTGGGGAGAACACGCCGCCAAACAAGCGCATGCAGCAGACGGCGCGGCGCGGGTTTAGAGGAAGGCCGTTGCAGTTGTGAACAAGTTGAGTTTGGCCAATGTGTTTCACAGGGTGGCGACAGGATCCCGTCGTCGACGCACTTTGCTCACACCTGTGGGACTCGTAGTGTTCGGGGCCTCGCTGCTTCTGGTGGTTGTCACCGGGCTTCTGATCGACCGTGTGTTACACATCCCACGGCTACTTCCCGGCGTCATTGGAGTGGCGGTTGGTTCACCGTTGTTTGTGGCCGGATCAGTGCTCTGCGGCTGGTGCGTTGTGCGTTTCAGGAAGGCCGCTGGTACACCTGTGCCATTCAATCCTCCGACGGTGCTCGTGGTGGAGGGCCCGTACGTGTGGACGCGCAACCCGATGTTGACAGGTGTCTTCACCAGTTTGTTCGGCCTTGGCATCCTGCTTCATTCGGTCGGGATGGTACTGATCGCGATCCCGGCGTACATCCTGCTTCACGTGCTTGAGTTGAGGTTGGTTGAGGAGCCGGAGCTCGAGCAGCGGTTTGGTACGAGTTATGCGGAGTATAAGCGTCGTGTGCCGATGTTCTGGCCGCGGTTCTGGCGCGGTACGAAGAGGCGCGCCGGCTAACAAGCGCATGCAGCAGACGGCGCGGCTCGGTTCTAAGGGAAGGCCGTTGCAGTTATGAAGGTGGCAAGACTTGTCTCGCGAGCGGCATCTAGGAGCTGGGTTGGTAGCACGCCGCAGCTGATGCGCAAGGCCGCTAGGCGGCGCGACGGGAGGAGGGAATGACGCTCGTCGCAGTCATCCTATGTCTCCTCCTTTCCGGAATGGGGGCGTTGGGCGTCGCCTCGCCCTCGCGGTTTGTCGACGTTGTGCGGAGTTTTCAGACGCCCATGGGCCTCTTCTTCGCGGGAGCTCTCCGCGTGATCCTGGGCGTGGCGCTGTTCTTCTCAGCTCCCGACTCTCGCGCTCCCGCACTCATACTTGTCGTCAGCGTCGCGATCATCGTGAGGGGTGTCATCACTCCGTTCTTCGGTGTGGAGCGACTTCGCAGGCTCCTCGATCGGTTGTCGGGGAAGGGATCCTTGTTCATTCGTGGGTGGGCGATCCTCGCTCTGGCGCTTGGTCTCTCGTTGGTGTACGCCATTGTTCCTTAGGTGGTGCACCGCCTAACAAGCGCATGCAGCAGACGGCGCGGTGCGGTTCAAAAGGAAGGCCATTGCAGTCATGAAGCTGGTAACGTTCGTCAAGCGATCGGCATCCAAGAGCTGGGGCAGCATCACGCCGCAGCTAGTGCGCAGAGCCGTTAGACGGATTCCCCCAACACGGTGAAAACGGTTGATGTCGGACTCTACTAGACTCGCGGCGGTACAGGCCGCTTCCGAGTTCCTGAATCTGGATGCGACGATCGAGAAGGCCTGCCGCTTGATCGAAGAGGCAGCCAACGGCGGCGCCACGCTAGCAGTGTTCCCAGAGGCCTTCGTTCCGGGTTACCCCCTCTGGGTATGGTTCATTCCCCCTGGCCACACCCACCCCTTGCGGGCCGTGTACACCAGGCTTCACCAGAGCTCGGTGACCATCCCAGGGGCCGAGACCAGGCGCCTCGGCGAGGCCGCGGGAGACTGCGGGATCACGGTGGCGATCGGAGTAAACGAGAAGAACTCGGAAGCCAGCAACTCGACTCTGTACAACACGCTGCTGTACTTGGGGGCAGACGGCAAGGTGCTTGGTAAGCACCGTAAAATGATCCCGACGGCGGGTGAGCGGCTGGTGTGGGGCCAAGGAGCTGTATTCGATCCCGAGGTGTTCCAACTGCCGTTTGGTCGGCTGAGCGGGCTGATCTGTTGGGAGAACTACATGCCTCTCGCGCGCTACACGCTATCCGCATGGGGCGAGCAGATTCACGTGGCTCCAACGTGGGATCGTGGGCAACCGTGGATCTCTTCCATGCGCCACGTGGCCAAGGAAGGCCGGTGTTTTGTGGTCAGTGCCTGCCAGGCCTTCCACAAGGACGACATCCCCGACGATCTCGAGTTCAAGGAGGCGTACCTCGCTGAGGTTGACGGGTGGATCAATCCGGGTCTCAGCCTGATCGCGGATCCGGATGGGAAGATCGTCGCCGGGCCGTTGGAAGCTGAGGAGGGGATCCTCTACGCGGACATCGAGCCTCACCAGCTAGTGGGGCCCCGCTGGCAATTGGACGTCGCCGGCCATTACGCGCGACCCGACATTTTCTCGCTTCAAGTACATCGCCAACCGCGGCCGTTTCTATCGATCGTCGACGCTGAGGAGAACGAGCAGGACGCCGAATCCGTCTAACCAGCGCCTGCAGCAGACGGCGCGGGTCGGTTTTCAAAGGAAGGCCATTGCGTTCATGAGCATGGTAACGAGCGCGAAGCGATCGGTATCTCAAAGCCAGGGAGGTAGCACGCCGCAGCTGATGCACAGAGCCGTTAGGCGGCGTGCCCGTGGACTCGGTTTAGCATGAAGAAACGACACCACATTCGGCTATGGATCCTCGCGACCGCCGTGTGGGCAGGTTTCTTGTTGGTCGGGCTGCCAGAGTACTATCAGCAATACTCCCCGGAGTTCATGCTGGGCTTCGACCTGCTGGTTCTGCTCCCCATTTCCATCATTCTCCACGTCGTGCTGAAGCGCGTGGCGCCGGGTCGCCGCATGTCTCGGGCGCTGTGGATAGCACTCTACTTCACAGTGCCACTTGCTGCATATGATTACCTGTATTGCGGCCTAGTGCTCGGTTTCGGCCTAGGATTCCTGTGGCAGTTCTGGTACTTGACGGTGTACTACGTGATACCGTGGCTTCTGGCACCTGCAATAGCGTTGTTCGTCAATCGGACTGAGGGGCACCAGCCGCTAATTGGGGGCGCCGCCTAACAAGCGCATGCCGCAGACGGCGCGGCTCGGTTCAAAAGCAAGGCCATTGCAGTCATGAGTCTGGAAAGGATCGTCGATTCTTGGGAAAGGAAGAACGAGATGACTCGGTGGGCTGAAGACGTGTCCCGTCGATCGTTCCTGGCGGGAGTGGCGGGCGCGGCTGCGTTGGGCTTCCCGCGTTCCGCCGGTGCATCTGAGCTGGTTCCGACGCTGTCGCTCTTACCTTTCCTGGCCAGACCGACGGCCGATTCGATTCTCATCAGTGCGCGTAACGGTCACACGGATGCGGTGGCTCAGCTGGAAGTTCGGCCACTCGGTGAGGACCAGTGGACCCCTTCGGGGACGGAGCTGAGAGCGAGGCCCGGGGAGTTCCTTAACTGGACCGCTGAGGGTTTGACCGGCGGTCTAAGCTATGAGTACAGGGTCATTACGGCTGTCCCAGGTGGAGATCCAGCGCCGGCATCCAGAGGCCGCTTCACAACTCAGCGTGCGGGCGAGGTAGGGTTCTCAGCCGCGTTGATGACGGATGCTCACACTGGGACTTTCGTCGATGGCACGGGGCCAGTCGAGGTGCTGGACGAGGTGGTCCGTAACGTGCGAAGGGATCGGCCTGACTTCGTGATCGCGTTAGGAGACAACGTTGCCTGGTCCACGTCCCGCAACTCGTCACAGCCGGATGACGTGGGTGCGACGCGCGCCTACACCATGTATCGGAGACACATTGCCCCACTTTCGATGTCGTGTCCGCATTTCGGCCTGATCGGGAATTGGGAGGGTGAATCCGGCAAACTGCCAGCCGACAGTGTGGCGCGAGTGGCAGAGGCCCGTCGGCGTTTTACGCCGAACCCTAACGACCAAACATATCCGCAGGGCGGCAGCTCGAGCGAGGACTACTACGCGTTCGAGTGGGGACCGGTGCTCTTCGTGATTCTCAATGTGCAGTCGTATACGACCCCATCGGGCGAGCAACCCAGCCCACGTGACGACGTCACGGTGGTTGAAGATTGGACATTGGGGGCTGCGCAGCTTAGCTGGATGGAACAAACTCTTTCCAACTCCGATCATCCGTTCAAGTTCGTCTGCATACATCACGCAGTGGGAGGCAACGGCGCCACTGAAAGAGAGACGCTCTATGGACGAGGTGGGCCCAGAGCCGCGGGTGTCGGGGAACAGCAGCTGGTGCACGAGGCTATGCGTGAGTTCGGTGTCCAGATCTTCTTCTATGGACATGATCATGTGTTTGTGGACGAGATGGTGGACGACATCCACTACGCGCTACCAGGAAGCTGCGGCGCTCCCTGGAAGTTCGGGAGAGACGTCACCGGCTACAACCGGTACTGGGGAGACTCAGGGCACGCTCGCCTCACGGTCCGTCCGGACCAAGCGACTGTTGGCTTTGTAAATCAGGCAGGGCAGATTGTCCATGAATTCATAGTGAGACCTCAGTAAGCTGTGCGGTTTCGCGTAACAGGAGTGCCGTCGTGACCATTGAAGACCAAATAGACCAGCTTGAGCATTGCGTTAAAACGTTCGCAGGCTCCGTCACGGCGCTCGATGAACGTCTCTTTCTCAGCAAGGTGTCCGGTTGGACAGTGCGTGACATCCTGGCTCACCTGATCGGGTGGAACCGGCACGTAGTGCGGGGCTCACAGCAAATCCTGAGCGGCGAGCTACCATTCTACGATGTCGATCCTGGCCCCGATTACTCGACGGTGAACGCCGCTCTTGTCCGCGAGTACGGAGACGTGGATCGTGCAGCGCTACTTGCGAGCCTGGCTGCGTCGACAGGGGAGTTGACCGAATTCCTACGGGCAATTAACCCCGGGGAGTGGGATCGTGATTTCGGGGTTCGGCACGACGGTGAGACTCTGACAGTGAAGAGCACTGTGGACGACCTGATCGCTGACTATGAGCATCATCAGAGGCAGCTTGAGGAGCTTCGCGCGAGCGCTGTCTAACAAGTGCATGCAGCAGACGGCGTGGGTCGGTGCAAAGGAAGGCCATTGCATTTATGCGTTGGGATGACTCTTCAAACGGTCTAGATCCTCTCGCCCGCTGGCTGATCACGCCGCAGCTGATGCGCAGAGCCGTTAGGCAGCAGTGTGATATCACATTGCGCCGCGATCTCGCGCATTGGAGGAGCACGTACGTACAATGAGAATGCGATTCCCAGCGACTGGCGTAGCTATCATCGCTATCGCATCGGTCCCGCGACCTGCTGTGGCGCAGACGGCCGAGCAGGTCATCGATCGACACATAACGGCGATCGGTGGAAGCGCGGCTCTCGCGTCAGTTGAAACGATGCGGTACGTCCGCACGGTGTTCAACACTGAGGGCGATGTGACCACGCAACAGAGTCGCCGTACGATCTACACGAAGCGCCCCTATTTCCACCGGAACGAGGATCCTGAGACCGGCAGGATCTACATCTCGGACGGGAGGGCCGCGTGGTCGGGCCGATTGGCTGCTGAGGGAGACAGCGTCATCTGGAGCGAGGCGCGTGTGCTTCAAAGTCGTGACTTGGATCTCGACCGGCTGTTTGGCTCATTCATCGGGTTCGCAGAGAAGGGACACGTCGCCGAGTACGCGGGTAGGATGGAGCGGGAGGGTGTCCACTTGAATGTGGTGCGGGTCACGTGGACGGAGGGAGACCAATGGGAGTTTTACTTTGACTCGGCAACGGGCTTGTGGTACGGCATGAATGGGTACCCAGAGAACCCGGATGGTCTGACACGGGTGGATGACTATCGCAGGGTTGGTGGCATTCTGGTTCCGCACCGTAACAGTTCGATTGACGGACTACCTGGCGGGGGGACGCGGCTGCACGAGCGGCACTATAGCGACATTGTGTTCAATGTGGCCATTGACGCATCTATGTTCTTGCATGGTGGCCAATGAATTCCCCTCCGGTCGTGCTGAACGCTGCTGCTGGCGATCCTTGCGGGAATGGAACCTAAGGAGGGTTCAGACTATGGCAGGAGCTGGAGCTGGTGTAGCAGCGATGATCGCTGAGGCGATCAAAGCTTCGGGAGCGATTGTGCGCGTGGAGGCAGACGACTTC
>JBDGYW010000235.1:0-8748 GCA_039588935.1 Gemmatimonadota bacterium
TCCGCGTTGGAACTGGTCGAGTCCGTGGTTAGTTGCGCCGTCAATTTGCCCGGCACCAGTACTGCAAACAAGACGAGACATGCAAACCTCAGCATCGTCGTAATCTCCATTCCCTGTGGGTGCTAAGTCTAGTTACACATGGTTGTTTGCATCTGCTGCTTCTTTGGAGCAACGATCCTTGCGGGGTGACAGTAATCAGAGTCTGTGAAGGAACCATAAAGATCACGTAAAACTCCGAGATCGTTCTGCGGTCTCTCCTTTGGCCAACACACCGGCCACTCCATACGCCAACGCTGCGAACAAGAACAACTCAGGCGAACCTCTCTCCAACGCGATCAACGCAGCTAGCGGGGCCGCCACCACAGAAGCGACTCCATTAGCGGCCCAAGCCCACGCGACCTGAGCATGCGAGTCGCTTCCCAGAAGTCGGAGGCCGTGTGGGAATGGAATGCCCATGAGGAATGCCAAAGGGCAGACAATCAACGCCGCGGAAACAGCTCGCACCGCGATCGCGGCTGGTTGTAGCAGGTGAACGGCTGCAAGAAGCACAATGCCGTACAAGATCAGGATCAGCAGCAGGCCGGCGTTCACGATCCAGACACGAGTAGGCGACAGCCGGTCGGACCATGCACTGCCGATGCCCGAGCAGATGAGGAACGTTGCCAACACGACTACGACCGCAAAGACGGGGTGGCCCAACAACAAGCCCAGTTGCTGGATTGCCGCGATCTCTGCGGCCATATATGCGAATCCGATGGCAAGAAAGTATGCGAGATGCGATCCTGTGGGATTTCCGGATCGGAGCCTTCCGAATGTCACGACCGGAACAACAAGCAGAAGAACTGCGAGAACGGCGCTCTGCACGAGTGTTGCCACTAGTGCTATCGGGCCCCATTCGGCGAATGGAAGCCACGAGCCCTGATCTTCACCAAGCAGTCTCCCGAGTGATTGAAACCGGAGGAAGTGATGCGGGTACGGCCGAGCGTCGCTGACGGGGGCAACAGCGAATGGGTATGCGGCTAGGAACCGATTGAGGCTATCTGGGTGTTGCGCTGCGGTGGCTGCGGCTCGAAACAGAGTCGGTTCTTCCAGATGGTTGTAGATCGATATTGGTTCGGTCAGGCCGGACTCCCAGTCAATGTCGAACTGCCTACTGTGTGCCCAATACCTGAGCGAATCCAGATCGGCCGCGACGAAGCCCGCCGGCTTTGCGATTACGGTCGCGGTTCCCCAGCTCCGTACGACAACGAGTCCGTCCGACACGTGCTGGGCCGCGACACGCCGCAATGCTTTGGCTACAGTGAGCACGACACGAACGTTCTCCCTGGGAGGAATGGTGAGCCAGCGCGTTATTGCCAGCAGACCGCCATCCGTCAGGCGCTCCATGTACGCCTCATAGGCATCAACGGTATGCAGAAAATCTTCACTCAGCGAGAAGATGCCTGCCGCTGATGTGCCGAATCCGCCGGCCGGCGCCAGCGAGATGAGATCGAAACGCTCTCGAGTGCCGGCTAGGTAGCTTCGGGCGTCAGCCAAGACCCACTCTACCTCGGTGTTGCTTTCCGGCGACCGTTGAGACACGTCCCGCCCACGCCTGACGAACTCGGGATGCAACTCGACCGCGGTGATTCGGTGTGCACCGTGCGAAATCGCGTTCCTTACCTCGGTGCCGCCGCCCGCGCCGATCACCAAGACATGGTGTGGCTCTCGTATGGAGTAGGGCAGCGCAGTCGGCAGCCAGTCGAGTACCGAGTCCGAAGCGGTGTATTCCTCAGGGGCAATCGATGCTCCCGCAATCTGCCCATCAACGAACAGCGCTGTTTGCTGGGGGAACGATCCAGTATACGCCAACGAGAGTCCGGGTGCGTATCGGAACGTCGGTGCATTCACTGCCACAACCCACCCGACCGGACTCGGGCTCTCGGCGATGCGTCGGGCGTCGGGGTACGCCTCTACCTGCCGCAAGGCCTTGTACGGGGAGACATCAAGCTTCCATAGCGGCACAATACACACGAAACTCGCGACGGCGAGTGTGAACCACGCGGCAAGTCGTGCGTTGACTGCACGACCTGTCCCATGTGCCAGGACCAAACCGGCGAGAGCGGCTATCAACGCGGGAGCCGCCAGTGTCCGTGCTGGAGAAACGAACCATAGCACCGCCAGCGCGAGCAGGGCTCCTAATCCCGAGCCTGCGAAACTCGCACCGTATGTCGTTCCAGGGTGTGCCGAGTTGAGAACCAGCGCCAACAGAATCCCAATTGCTCCCACAGCGAAGGGAAGTGCAAGCAGACAATAGACAAGTGCCAACCGGATCCATTGGCCCGAGTCCCAGGCGAGTTGAGTAGGGTCCAGCGAGACCTGATGCACGAGCGTTGGACTCGCGACGAGAGACACAGATGTCAGCACCACGCTCCACGTGAATCCTGCCTCAGCCACAGATCGATTCGGCTTTCCGAGCAGCGCTAACAGGGTGCCACTTGCTCCGAACCCGAGCATTGCGACACCGATCGCCATATATGCAAAATGGTGGAAATACTCGATCGCAAAGATCCTGACCAAAAGGATCTCGTAGGAGAGAGTGCTGGCCGCGATCAGGGCGACGGCCAGCAATCGGGATCTCCGGTCCACTGTCGTCAGCGAGTCCCGCTCAGCATCGGGACAAATCGGACCGGCAGGAGATTGCGCGTGCTCACCTGACCTGCCTCGTCTTTTTCCACCAGTATCAGGTTTTGCACGCCGTACACACTGCCCACTGGGATCACCATTCGACCGCCGGGTTTGAGCTGTTCGACCAGCGCCGGCGGGATGTATCCTGCCGCTGCGGTCACGATCACCACGTCGAATGGTGCGGCCTCGGCCCAGCCGAAGTGGCCGTCTGAGTACCGAGAGGAAACGGAGAACCCGAGTCGTGCCAGCCGTTCACGTGCGGCGAGGGCTAGAACCTCGAAGATCTCTACCGTGTGCACGTCGCACCCGATCTCCGCGAGCACCGCCGCCTGGTAGCCCGATCCAGTGCCTACCTCGAGGACCTTCATGCCGACATGAGGGCGCAGTATCTCCGTCATGTAGGCGACAATGTAGGGTTGGGAGATCGTTTGACCGTGACCGATTGGGAGCGGGTGGTCCCCGTAAGCTCGGCGCCGGTGTTCGTTCGGCACAAACTCGTGCCTGGGCACAGCTTGCATTGAGGCAAGTGTGGCTGAGTCCTCGACTCCGCGTGCGGCAATCAAATCCACCATCGCAAGCCGCAGCGCCTGGTACCGGGACTCCTGAGCCCGCATGCCGGGGCTGAGTGGCGCGGTTAAGGAGACGACCGCTAGGATGAGTGCTTTGTGCTTGGCTGTAGTCACGGCCCGAACCGGGATCTTTGTGCGTAGGTAAAGCTCGCCTCTGGTGGTGGTTCGTCAAGGTGGGGCGAGAGCTTGGGCGGCATTGGCGGCATGAGCGCGACACCTTTTGTGCCGCGGATGCCGCCTATCTCGCAGATGCCGCCGTCCTAAAACAACTTCCCAATCAAGCTGGGCTCCTTGTCGGTTCTCGTCCCAATCTTAATCGCAGTTGCGATCCGAACGGTACCTTCAGCGTGCAGAGTCTCGTGGACCCTGGCAATGGACTCAAATATGTCCCGCATGTCTCCTTCGACATTCGTTCCATACGAATGAAGCTGCACTGCGAGCCCGGACTGTTCAATGATTTTGTGGGCGCGTTTGACTTCTTTTCTTACGGATACTCCCGAGCCAATGGGGATTACCTGTACTTCGGCAAGTGCTTTCATGTTTTCTCACTCCTTCATTTACCGCGTACGAGCGCACACGTCGGCACATCATTGTGGCATGCCGTATAATACAGCAAGGAGATAGCGAAATGTCCGTTGATTGCGCGAGCTGCAAAAGCTTCATCTGTGATACCGGCTGTACCGAGTCCCCAACTGAGAATTGTCCGATGCACGGCGATTTCCCAACGTTCGAGGATCTGTACGTCAGCAACGAACAACGAAAAAGTGCGTACCACGCTGCCGTGATTGAAGCTGAGGGATACTGCGAGTGGACCAGGATTCGCGAGATAACTGAGTTGGTGAAGAGACTTGGCATGCAACGCGTGGGCATCGCACACGGTGTCGATATGCAGAGAGAGGCGGTACTTGCTGCGAAGTATCTCGAGCAACACTCCCTGAATGCGATTCTACCGCTGCCCTCAGTTGTACGTGACCCGGTGGGGCAGGCTGAGTTCTTTGCTGCGCAACACGCCGAGCTGAACGTCATCTGCGGCATGTCGGTGGCTCACGAAGCAATGTTCGTCTCAATGTCGGAAGAACCTGTCGTGGTGCTGATCGCTCGCGATGTCCGCCTGCGCCACAATCCTGTCGCGGCACTCTACACGAGTGGCAGCTATTCGCGAGCGCATCTCTTCGGAGATCGAGATCCTGCAGAGCGAACGCCGTTCAAAGGGCTCGATTTGGGTGCAGTCCAACGCGCCTCCGCAGAGCTAGCGGGCGAGGAGTCGGATTGTCTCAATCGGGTGCAGGAGGCCATGCGGTTCGCTCGATGTCTCGGCGCCAGCAGAATCGGCATCTCGTTTTGTGTCGGCTTCAAACAGGAGGCGAGGCTGCTGTCCGGGGTTCTCAAGGGCAACGGATTCGACGTTTCCTCCGCGTGCTGCAAGACAGGTGCTGTACCTAAGGAAGAGCTTGGGATTGTCGATGTGGAGAAGGTACATCCCGGCGAGCCGGAGATGATGTGCAACCCGCTTGCCCAAGCTGAATTACTGAACAGAGATGGTGTACAGCTAGCGCTGATACTCGGGCAGTGTGTCGGGCATGAAGCCGCAACATTGGGTGCGCTGAATGTCCCCGCCGCCTGCATCGTTGCAAAGGACCGCGTGCTTGCTCACAACACGGTCGCTGCGTTGTACGAATTTGAAGGGGGGCAAAGGGACCGTCCACGTAACATGTTGTAAGTCAATGCTTTAGATGCAAAGTCTGGACGTCTCCGCCTGCAGTGAACCCCGGCAAGCGCTCTTTTTTTTGGGCCGAGACAGGTCCGCCTGAGAGCCAGCCAGTTCGAAAAAGTTCAGGCGTTCCCACCGCTGTAAGCACTCTTGGTTCGCTCTCTCGTTTCGGCCTGTCCACTTGAAAATTTAGGGCTGGCTAATTTGTTTTCCAGGTCTGTTTTGACCTTCACTTCATCCAGAGTTGTCGGACGCTCGAACAACCGGTAAAGAACAGAACGGTGGAATATTTGTGACGGACGCGTTGACCAACACCGGCTCCCAGACCGCAGTGCTAGTGGGGAACCCCAACGTTGGGAAGAGTGTCATGTTCAAAAACCTGACGAACCACTACGTCATGGTCTCGAACTACCCGGGCACCACTGTCGAAATCGTCCAAGCTCGAGCGACTTTCGGGGACCTGCAATACTCGGTTATCGACACTCCGGGGATAAATGACTTGGCCACCCGCAGTGAAGACGCACGGGTCACGCGGGAGGTTCTCGAACAGCACGAAGATGCCACGATTGTGCAGGTGGCGGACGCAAAGAACTTGCGACGTGCACTGCTCCTCACGCTCCAGCTCGCCGACCTCGGTCGCCCTACGGTTCTCGTTCTCAATATGTTCGATGAATTGGAGGAACGCGGTGGGCACGTGGACACTGCGAGACTCAGCGAAATTCTCGGCATTCCGGTTCTCACATCTGTTGCTCCGCGCAATCTTGGGACGCAGGACTTGGTTAGCGCACTGCCAGACGCCCGCTCTCCAGTGAGGTCGTGGCTGGCTGCGAAACCGGTAGACGAGTACGAGGGCAACCGGGCCAGGTTGGCTCAGGTCAACGAGATCTTGGCGGAGACCTACTCGATCTCTCAGCCAAGCAAGCCATCGATACGGGTACTACTTGGGTTCTGGGCCATGCACCCCTTCAAGGGACTGGCCTTTCTGGCGCTCGCATTGGTTGCCACGTTCTGGTTTGTCGGCCTGTTCGGTGCGGGCAGCCTCGTGGACCTGTTCGAGGTAGGCGTGTTTCAGCATCGGATCAGCCCCGCCGCCATAAGCGTGGTGGACGCCGTGCTGCCGTTTCCGCACACGCACGAGACGGAGTTGATCCCGACCTCAGTTGGGATTCCGCTGACTCCTGTGCACGAGATCTCTTTGGTGGATTTCGAGAAGGAGGTCACGGTACCGGCGTATTCGATCCCAACGGGAGTCGAGTTATCCTGGGGTCACCACATAGCGCGGTTTGTACACGATCTCTTGGTTGGTCCGTTTGGCACGGTGACAATGGCTTTGAGCTACGCGCTAGCAATCGTGCTCCCAATTGTCACGACGTTCTTCTTCCTGTTCAGCATCATGGAAGACTCGGGTTATTTTCCGCGCATGGCGATCATGGTCAACCGCGTGTTTCGCTTGATGGGGCTGAACGGCAAAGCGGTCATACCCATGATTCTGGGGCTCGGCTGCGACACGATGGCGACGATGACCACCCGGATCCTGGAAACCCGCAAGGAGCGCATTGTGACGACAATGCTCCTTGCACTAGCGGTCCCCTGTTCGGCTCAGTTGGGTGTGTTGTTGGCGCTGATGGCGTCATTGGCACCGGTAGGCGCGCTTCTCTGGCTCGGTTTGGTTGTTGGGGTAATCTTCCTGGTTGGTTGGCTGACGGCACGGCTCTTTGACGAGGATGCCAGTGACTTCATCTTGGAGATCCCTCCCATGCGTTGGCCACAGTTGTCCAACGTGATGGTGAAAACCGCGAGCAGGTTGAGCTGGTATCTGAAGGAAGTCATCCCGATTTTTGTGCTGGGGACAGCCATCCTCTTCCTCTTGGATCTCTTGAACGTGCTGGAACTTCTTGCTCGCTGGGGACAGCCATTGGTGACAGGATGGCTCGGCCTGCCGAGTGACATGGCGAACGCGTTTTTGGTGGGATTCATGCGTCGTGACTTTGGGGCAGTGTACATCCTGGAGGCAGCGATGGGACCCAATCCGGTGCTCTCGCCGCACCAGATCCTCGTCGCGATGGTCACGATAACACTGTTCATGCCCTGCATCGCGAACTTCCTGATGATCGCCAAGGAACAGGGCTGGAAGATCGCGCTTAGCATGGCGGCATTCATATTCCCGTTCGCCTTCTTCGTTGGTGGATTCGTAAACCACTTGGGACGATGGTTTCCGAATATCTGAGCTGCCCGATGTGCGGGTTCGAGTTCGAGAAGACGGACACGCTCTGTTCTCACGGTTGTCCCTTGGGTGCGATGTGTAGCATGAGTCGGTGCCCAAGCTGTGATTACGAGTTCCCGAAGACACCCAAGGCGGTGTCGTGGTTGTCGCGTCTCTTCGGCAAACCTCCGGAGCGCCCATTGGACTTGCCGGAACACGTTCGTACGCTCAGGGAATTGAAGAACGGGGAACGTGGGCGGGTTCTCTGTATGGGAGTAACCTCCGACAGGCACAACTCCCTTGCAGTGTTCGGAGTTGTCCCGGGTGCAGAAATCACCCTTCTGCAACAACAACCTGCCTGTGTCGTGCAGATCGGAGAGACACAACTGGCGCTCGATCCCGAAATCGCGGAGTCGATTCTCCTCGACGATGTCGACGGAGACGTGGAGTGGCTCAAAGGGCAGTAGATCTGGAACTCAACCGGTCCATTTATCGTATTGTTCTCCATGACTGATACACAACGCAAGCGCGATCCGCGCTACACACGCACCGTTGGCGAGAAGCCGGATTTGGGTCGGCGGTATGTCGAGAACGGCAAGGTCAAGATCGAGTGGCATGAGGAAGGCAAGCGTCGCTCCCGCACCATCGGCGACAACAATGCCAAAACCCGACGCGAGGCAGACGAGGAACTCGAACGGTTGTTGGGTTTGGCCGACTCCGAGGCGGATACCGACAAGGCCGATGAAGAACTCGATGAGGCAGACGAGGAACTCGAGGAGGAGTGTTTCGTCGTAGACATCTCCGGGCTCGTGGAGGAGTTCCGCAGCCGCGCCGATGCTCTGATGGATGTCGCCGACGATCTGGCCGAAGCGTTCGAAAAGGGCCTGGTCAACGTTCTGGACGCTTTTCGCCGCTCGGACGAGCAGGATGAGGAAGACGGGATGGAAGACGACGACGATCTAGACGCCGAGGATGCGGAGGTCGTAGAGGAGATCGACGACACCGACGAGCCTGAGGAATCCGACTAGCTCCGACTCAGCGGTTCTTCGCTGGCCCGCCTCATTCAGCTGCCTCCATGATTACGCCTCGACCTCACTGGCGTCATCGAGGAGTCCGGCCGCGCATGATGTAGACAGGCTGTTTGTCGCGTCGGCGACGCGGCTCATACGAGCTTGGTCGCTGGCGTTTGTTCTCCCCACCCGAAAGACGTGAACCGTTGGATTGACGAAACCGCAGTGAATCCCCTATGCTATGGGCGCACGCTTTGACGTTTTTCCGAGGCTCGTCTTCTCCGAGAACTGAAAAGGCAGTGGATTATGAGTGACCCTACAGCCACCACCCCTGCTATCGAGCTACCGCGACTCCCGTGCTCCGTCAGTCAACGGTGTGATTTGCTCTATAAGGCCGAATGGTCGGAAACCCTCGATTGGGACCAGGTGTCGATCCTTGCTGAGTACGTGGATGCTTACCATGCACCATCAGGCACGACAATCTTCGAGCAGGGTGAGAAGGGTCAATATTTGTGTCTGCTTGTGGACGGTCGGGTCGATGTGATGATGGCCGATTCCTCAGGAGCGCAGAAGACCCTCGCCACCATT
>JBDGYW010000236.1:0-8720 GCA_039588935.1 Gemmatimonadota bacterium
AGCGAGCAAGGCCAACGAACATATGCCAAAGCGCTTCATGAAGAACTCCGAATAAGGTGAGATGCTAGCGTCCGGAACTCATCACTCGCAGGCTGTAGTCCCCCAAATTGGACAAACTGAGTGCGCTGGCGATTATGCGGTAGGTTCCATCTTCCGGCAGGGTGAGCGTGAGTCGCGAGTCGAGGCCGTCGCCTCCGTCATCGTTGGTGCGAGGGTCGAGCAGACCTGGGCCGGCCACGTAGAGGTAGCAATCAAAATCATCGGACATGAGATCGATCGTGTAGGTATCGCCTCTGCGTCCTTCGAGAGCCCAAGCCTGTCCATGACGGCCGTCGTCCACTATGGGATCTGAGTCAGACAGCCATCCGTTCATCGTGCCACCGATTTCGACGATGCGGCCGTCAGTCGGTAGATCGTTCATCCCCACAGCTTCTTCGACCCGTATCGTGTATGGTCCCTCGCCGGTGCTCAACGCCGACGCGATCACCAGGTAGGTGCCATCCATTGGAAAGGTGAAAGTAATGCGCGAGTCGAGATTCCCGGCGCCGTCGTCGTCCGTGATCGGTTCCGATAGCCCCGGGCCAATCAGGTACAAGAAGCAGTCGAACTCCTCGGACGTTAGATCGATCGTGAAAGTGTTTCCCTGTTGCCCCTCCAGTGCCCACGCCTGGCCCCTGCGTCCCGACTCGATAACGGGATCAGCCGACGTCAAAAAGCTGCGCGCCTCTTCACCTAGTCTCAGGCTTCGACCTTCGGTAGACAGATCACGCATGTCGGTCGGCTCGGCTACGCTGATTGTGTACGGACCCGTCGAGCCTCCACTCAGCGAACTCGCGACCACGACATACGTGCCATCCTCCGGAAATGAAACTGTCAGTTGGGAGTCCAGGTCCCCTGCGCCGTCGTCGTCGGAGAGCACCTCCTCAAGTCCGGGGCCGGTGATGTAGAGATAGCAGTCAAAAGCCTCCGACTCGAGCGTCACAGTAACAGACTCGCCGGCCCTGCCTTCGAGATGCCATGCCTCGGCCTTCTTTGCATCCGTCCCTATCGTGGGGCTCGCTCCCGACAAGGATCCTGAAGCCACATCACCAAGAGTCAGCGCACGGCCGTCGGTGGGAAGGTCCAGCAGAACCGCGGGGTTCATTCCCCCACACGGATACCCCGCGGTAGGTCCCGGTGTATCTGAGACCCGTAGCACATAAGTGCCAGTCTCCCGCGGCGCGTTCGAACTTGCCACGACACGAAATGTCCCTGACTCCAGAAACGTCAGAGATATTCGCGCATAACAGGCCCCACCCGAATCGTCGTCACTCATTGTTTCTTCAAACCCGGGGCCCACAACATACAGGTATGGATCGAAGTCGTCCGTGATCAGGTCTATGGTCGCTGACTCTCCCGGCCGGCCCTCTATGGTCCACGCTTCCATGTAGGAGTCGTCAGGGGCACGTGTATCCGAGCTGGAGAGTGCCCCATTGACCTCGGCACCAACTGAAAGGTCCCCCTCAACAGACATCAGCTCAAACACCGAGCCACCGCGTTGGGCTTGGATGAACACCGAGGGAATGAAGAGAAAAAGAGCAACGGTCCCAGCAACGATAGCAAGACGACGAACGGTGGCGCGCATAGTAATCACCTCGAGAACAATCGGTCGTGTACCAAGATTGGCCGACACGGCTTCGCGATCGAGCGACGCCCGGAAGGGACGGGTCCGCTCACTGAGCAATCTACGGAGCCCGCGATGGTGCAGCAACGACACTGGCGCGCGCCCGCCTCTGCGGTCAGTTTTCCTTGGCCTGGGGGCCCTCTAAACCTCCGAGCCACTTCGCCCGATAATCGCAGCATGATGCCTTACTTCGTGATTCCTCCAAGCGGAGGTCAGCTATGCGCGTGACCGCGTGTACGATCCTTGCAGTCTTGTGGTGTGTCCCGCAGCAGAACGCTACTGGACACAGCTTCCTACAGCCGCGCGTGAACGAGGTACAAGCTCGCCCAGATTCCACTCTGACACCTCTATTCCAGTCGAACACGATTCTGACAATCACGATTACGGCTCCAATTGTAACTATCCTCCGCGACAGAAGTCAGGACAGCGAGGAACATTCAGGGGTGGTGTCCTACGAGGACGCTGGTGGCAGCTTGGTCACCCTTCCGGTGGACATCCGGACACGCGGCAACAGCAGGCTTCAATCAGCCATCTGCCGTTTCCCACCTCTGAGACTCGATTTCCCGAAGAAGCGTGTTGCTGGGACGCTCTTCGCAGACCAAGACAAACTCAAGCTGGTCACACACTGCCACGACAACCCCAACTACGAACAGTCCCTGTTGCAGGAATACCTCGTGTACCGCACATACAACGAACTCACCGAACTGAGCTTCCGCGTGCGCCTCGCCCGGGTCACCTACATCGATACCGACGAGGATCGTGATTCCATCACGCGCTACGGTTTTTTGATCGAGCACGAAGATGATATGGCTGCGCGAAACGGGGGGGAGGTGCTGGAGCTGCCACGGATCCATCCCGACGCAATGGACCCTTCACATCTGAGCGTGCTCGAGGTATTCCAGTTCTTGGTGGGGAACATCGACTGGGACTCGTTCCTTAACGAACCTGGTGATAACGAATGCTGTCATAACACCAAACCGATCAGGCTGTCAAACGGCCCTGCCTTCTCGATCCCCTACGATTTCGACGTCACGGGCGTCGTCTCGGCACGGTATGCAAGCAGACTTCTTCGCGAGAACCTCGAACGGTTTGGACTTCGCAATGTGCGGCAGAGGTTGTATCGCGGACGGTGCAGTTCCGATGCGTACCTCGAGTCGACAATCCAACTGCTCATGGAGCGGAGAGAAGCGATTTACCGGCTGTATCGAAATCAGGAAGGCCTAATGCCCGGCTCTCTGGAGCGGGCGCTGGAGTACTACGACGACTTTTACGAGATCATCGGCGACCCCAGCAAGGTGAGGCGACACATGAGTGACGCCTGCCGACATATCTGACACAGCAAATCCTACACCGCCACCGACCCAATCTTGTGCACTACACCAGTCCGCACTAAATTGTGGTAACAAAGTACCAATTAGACTGTTAAGTTCCCCGGCTATGTGGTCAGTCCTAGGTGAACCCACAACACGAGGATCGAAAGTGCTTTGCCGCGAATGCGCTGCATTGACAGGCAAGAAGTGCGAAGCCCCCGGCAGATGCGGAAGCCTGCAGCATCAAACAAGGTTGCGTGAATGGTTTGCCAACACCTTGGGAATCCGGACAGATCAACCCGTTGCAAAGGTTCAAACACGGCGTGAAACGGAAGCGCCCGATCAAGATCCGTAATGAACAATGAATGAGGTGTAATAACGTGGCCCTACGTAAGATCGTTCATATCGACGAGGAAAAGTGTGACGGGTGCGGTATCTGCATACCGTCGTGTGCCGAAGGTGCTCTGCAGGTGATCGACGGCAAAGCGAAGTTGCTGGGCGAGAAGCTGTGCGATGGTCTAGGAGCATGTCTCGGCGAGTGTCCCCAGGACGCAATCACAGTCGAGGAGCGTGAGGCGGACGAATTCGACGAGGAGGCAGTGAAGATTCACCTTGCGGATCAAGAAGCTGATCAGGACCAAGCACATTCGTCGCAGACACCGAGTCACGCACACGGACCTGGCGGAGGGTGCCCGGGAGCGCGGGTGTTGCAGTTCGAACGGCACGACGATGGAGTGCCTGCGAGCAGGGAAGAGCCGAGCCAGCCTTCTCAGCTCCGCCAATGGCCCGTCCAAATGCACTTGATTCCGCCCACGGCGCCTTACCTCGAAGGCGCTGATGTACTGCTGGCCGCGGACTGCTCGGCTTATGCGCTCGGTAGTTTTCACGACAAGCACTTGAAGGGCAGAGCCCTCGCGATTGCCTGCCCAAAGCTGGATCAGGGCCAGGAAATGTACCTGACAAAACTGATCACAATGATCGAACAGGCGAAGATAAACACCCTCAGTGTCATGACCATGGAGGTCCCTTGTTGCAGTGGCTTGGTCAACCTGGCCAAGGAAGCCGCATCCCGAGCCTCACGCAAAGTGCCGGTCAGACAGACGGTGGTCGGAGTACGCGGGAACATTCTCTCGGACGAGTGGGTCTAGCGCAGACATCCGTGCCCAAAGTATCCTACTGGGGTATGAATGCCCATATGAACTAGGGAGAAGGCGTGAATATCACGATTTCTGAAGCTGCAAGCCTGGCAATACATGCTCTCGCATACCTGGCACACGAAAATGACTCAAAGCCGATATCGACTGGTAAGGTTGCGGAGTCGTTCGGATTTTCTGAGGCGCACCTGAGCAAGGTCTTCCAGCGACTAAACAAGTCGGGGTTCCTCAAGTCCGTCAGAGGCCCCCAAGGTGGTTTTGTCTTGGCGAAAGCACCTGAGGCGATCACGTTGCTCAACATTTACGAGGCGATAGACGGCCCAATATCCCGGCACGGACCGTGTTTGCTACACAAGACGCAATGTGAGTTCGGTGATTGCGTTTTCGGTGACCTTCTCGAGAGCATCCCCAAGCAGATCGAAGGCCACCTCTCCAGTACGACACTGGGAGATATCGCTAAGAAGAGGTGATTGAACTCACCGCGCCCGCTAACGAGCGGGCGCAATGAGTTCTTCCAGCTTAGCCACGGCTCGCTGCCCGAATCGCAGGAATTCGTCTGAGCCGTCATACATCTCTCGGAGGTCCCGACAGTGCAAGGGACCACGAGACTGCCACCACTCCCAATACTCGTCACGGAGGGGATTCGAGAATTCCCGCATTGCCGCACGGTCCTCATGCAGTTTCCGTGCGGCAATACCGATGGCCATCATCGAGCCCGTAAGGAACCCGCAGAGATCACCCTTGCCGAACCCACCGCTGAAAACGCCGGCAGCACCGAGTCGTTCCTCAGGCTCTCCGAGGAAGCGCAACCCCACCATCAACGAACACTCTGCACAGCCGTAGCCGTGCCCCGCATAGTTCTTGATGTCCTGCGCCATCACGGATGAGTCGATGGCCCTCTGTTCCTCCGATGTGAACTCAGCCCAGAATCCCGGTTTGTCTTGTGCGTTCAGGCGTTTCCCAAACGCAGGCAATCCCAGACATCCCACTGCCAAGGGCGACACCGTGTGAATGAACCGGCGTCTGGAGAGGCCACATGCGTCGTCTTTCTTCATCTGCGACTGCTCCTGTGATGCGGATTTTGTTTCAACGATGGCGGCGGACCTGTTTGAGCGTCGGCGGTCGTGACATGAACGGTTTGGCAGGCCCGTGCCCTCGATTCCCTCTCCGAGCAACTAGCTCGAGCGGCCTCCTCATGTCAAGCGCAGTGTCGGCGTGCAACACCTCGCGCTGGAGTCGTCGGTCCGTCATCTTTGATTACACCACTCAGATCACTGGAGGCCGCGTGCACAGGTTCGCGAGAGCGTTTCCTTTCTCGGTTCTGGTTTTGACCATGTGCGTTCCACTGCAAGCACAAGCACTACCCAGTTTCACCGTAGGCCCCGTGACTGCCATTGCGGGTCAGAAGGCCTCGGGGTTCCTAGAGGTGCCGGCCGGAGTTGACGAGGGTACACGCATACCGATCACGGTTCTACACGGAACCCACACGGGTCCGGTCCTCGCGCTGATCGCGGGCACACACGGTTATGAATATCCGCCGATCACTGCACTGCAACATATACGGGAGATTCTCGATCCAACGGGATTATCCGGGACCGTGATCCTCGTGCATGTCGCCAATATGCCATCGTTCCTCAGACGAACCATCTATTACAGTCCCGTGGACGGCAAGAACCTCAATCGAGCATACCCCGGTGCCCCCGATGGGACGGTGAGCGAACGAATCGCACATATCATTACGACAGAGGTGATAGAACGTGCCGACTACCTGGTCGACATGCACTGCGGTGACGGCAATGAGGCACTGAGGCCTTACCTGTACATGCCGGTGACGGGCGATACCGGTTTGGATGAAGCAGTTCGAGGTTTGGCGCTGGCGTTCGGTATCGACCACATAGTGATAGATCGGGCCCGCACCAACACCGGTCCGTCCGTCTACACCGACAAGACGGCACTCGACCGCGGGATACCGGCGATCACCACCGAGACTGGGCAACTTGGCTCCAACGACCCGGTGTGGGTCGTTTTGGCCGAGCGTGGCGTGTGGAACCTGCTGCGGCACCTCGAGATGGTTGAGGGCAACGTTGAAAACACTGGAGAGGTGGTGTGGCTCGAGAACTACGAGGTGGTGCCGAGCCCTGCAACCGGCATTTTCCGGGCGGCCGTGCGCGACGGATATGCAATCGCCGAGGGAGGACTTTTGGGTGTTCTAATAGATTTTTTCGGCGATCCGATTCAAGAGATCAAGGCGCCGTTTGCCGGCGTGGTGAACTATGTGATAGGAACTCCACCGATAAGCGAGGGCGAGCCGGTGGCGATGCTCAGTCGGATAGGACGCGGACCGAACCAAGAAGGACAGCCGCAACGGAGATGACCATGTGTTTGAGAAAGACAGGAACCTTTGTGCTTGCATTGATGGTACTCACATCAGGCATCCC
Organism: Gemmatimonadota bacterium; assembly: GCA_039588935.1. Taxonomy (GTDB): domain Bacteria; phylum Gemmatimonadota; class Gemmatimonadetes; order Gemmatimonadales; family GWC2-71-9; genus JBDGYW01. The sequence continues at coordinate 6,566 of JBDGYW010000236.1, forward strand.
GGCTCTCGTCCAGGCCCAGGACGCGCACGGTAGCAGCTCCGATTTCGATGTCGTGGAGGCCACTCTTGCCGAGATGCATGAGGCGATGAGTGCCGGCGAGCTCACGGCTCGCGAGCTTGTGCAACTCTACCTCGATCGGATCGAAGCGTACGACAAACAGGGTCCCGCGATCAACGCGATCATCGTCGTCAACCCAGGTGCACTCCGTAGAGCGGCAGAGCTGGACAGCATCTTCGCCGAGTCGGGCATGGTGGGTCCACTGCACGGAATTCCGGTGATCGTGAAGGACAACTACGACACTCACGATCTGCCCACGACTGCGGGGTCCTCGTCTCTGGCCGGCTCCGTCCCACCGGACGACGCATTTCAAGTGAGGCGTATCAGGGAGGCCGGCGCGATAGTCCTGGCGAAGTCCAACATGGCGGAGTTCGCGTTCTCGCCGTATGAGACAGTTGGGTCGATGCTGCCGGGTTATACCCGAAACCCCTACGCACTGGATCGGGTAACGGCCGGGTCCAGCGGAGGCACGGCGGCCGCCGTAGCCGCCAGCTGCGGCGCAGTCGGTTTGGGCACTGATACCGGCAACTCCATCAGGGGACCGTCATCTCACAACGCATTGGTGGGCATCCGCTCCACAATGGGACTCACGAGCAGGGACGGGATCATCCCGCTCTATCTCGATCACGACATCGGCGGGCCCATGGCACGAACCGTCGCAGACGCGGTCGCGGTGTTCGACGTGATAGCCGGCTACGATCCGGCGGATCCTGTAACGGCGGAGAGTCGTGGCCACGTTGCCGAACGCTACGCAGACTTCCTCGACCCGGATGCACTGGACGGCACCCGGCTCGGCGTAATGCGGCAGTGGTCAAATCGTGAAGGGGCGGACCCGGAAGTTCTCGAGCGGTTCGAGGAAGCGTTGGAAGACCTGCGGGGCGCCGGCGCCACGATCATTGACTCCGTGATGATCCCCGAGATAGACGAACTGCGGCGCAGCGGCCTCTGGTGCAGTCGCTTTAGATATGACATCAATGACTACCTCACGAGCCTCGGCCCGGACGCGCCGGTCAAAGATCTCGACGAGATTTTGCAGTCGAGGGGGTACCATCCCACCGTTCGCAGCAGGCTCGAGTATTTTCGCGACGTGGAAGGCGCACCGGACGAGAACGAAGGCTGTGTACGGTCGCTCGAGAACCACGACCGGCTGCGCGCGGCAGTGCGTCGGGAACTCGAGAATCACAACCTGGATGCGATGGTTTACCCCACGTGGGCCAATGCGCCGCGGCTGATCGGCGACCTCAACAGCCCACACGGAGACAACAGCCAAGATCTGTCGCCGCACACCGGATTCCCGGCGATTACGGTACCCATGGGTTACGTCAAGGGGACTTTGCCGGTCGGGCTGCAGATTCTGGGAGACGCTTGGACCGAGTCCGGGTTGATCGGACTCGCCTACGCGTACGAACAGGCGACTCAGCACCGCATGCCGCCCGAAACGACGCCACCGCTTCGTCGCTGAAGTTGCGGATTCCGTATCCGGCCAGCGATATATCAAGTGCTCGCTGTGAGGCCGGGCACCGGTGGAGCGGTTCCGTTGTTCGCGTTCAGGGTTTTGAGCCCTCATTTCAATAGCTCCGCAAAACGCGGAGCCCAATGAGCCACAATACTCGGAGGAGCAGCCGTGGGTGGAATGTTTGGCGTTGTCTCGCAAGACGATTGTGTATCGGACCTCTTTTTTGGCACCGACTATCACTCTCACCTGGGGACGATGCGTGGAGGCCTCGTGGTCAAGAACGGCGAGGGCTTCACGCGCTTCATCCACGACATTACCAACGCGCAATTCCGCAGCAAGTTCGAAGACGACCTGCCGAAGCTGAGCGGTACCATGGGCATCGGAGTCATCAGCGACTATGAGGACCAGCCCCTAATAATCGGCTCGCACCACGGTGTGTACGCCATCGTTACGGTCAGCAATCTCGACAATCTCGAGGAACTGGCGGCAGCCGCGTTCAAGAAGCGGAACGCCCATTTCTCGGAGATGTCCGGCAACGAGATCAACCCGACCGAACTGATCGCGAGCCTGATTGATGAGGGCGACACCATTGAGGACGGCGTCCGACACGCACAGGAACAAATCGATGGTTCCTGCTCGATG
>JBDGYW010000237.1:0-8705 GCA_039588935.1 Gemmatimonadota bacterium
CTACACAGGCGAGACGATCGCGCCACAGTCGGCGGAGTGCCCGAACTGCACGGGCACCGACGAAGACGACATGCCGCTCCTGGCCTACTATGAAACCGACCTCCTGCTCGCGGACTATACTGAGGCGCAGCATCACTACTGGGAGGCCATAGACGTGCAGGGTACGGACCCGAATGGCGTTCGGGGCTTCGTCAACGCACGGCGCGCGGTTGGCAACCAGGCCCCGGTCCCGGGTTCGATTACGCCCCTGGATCTGACCAAGGAACTCAGGAAGCAGCGGGCCAAAGACCTATACATGGGCGGCTTCCGCTTGGGAGACCTGCGCCGCTGGGACCGGAACGATCCTGGGAACGGAGAGCAGGCCGGGGGTTCGTATTTCCCGAACGGTGTCCATCCCACAGAGGGGTGGGGCGACTACTCGTTCTGGACTTGCTTCCCGATTCCTCTGGACGAGTATAACGGTAACCTGCAACTGCAGGATCAGAAGCCCTCGGATCCGACGATTCCGCAGGGGAGATAGGCCTGAAAAGACGCGTTGCCAAGGCCGGATCAAAGGCACGGCGACGTAAAACCGGTGGGAAAGAGAAAGATGGAAAGCGTTGTTTGCTTTCCATCTTTCTCTTTGTTTTCAGGGTAGCATATCGACGAGTGGAGTCTTTCCCCACAACGGGAGCGAACGACAATGAATCGAGTCTTCACTGTGGCGATGACGCTGGTTCTGACCGCGGCGTCTGGCTCGGCCCAGGAACGAGATGAGTGGGATGTGACGCAAGCGCGTGGCTCTACCCGCGAGATCGATTTTGTCACCAACGAGGGCACTTGGATGTCCGTGGACTTCCACCCTGGAGGCGAGTGGGTGGTGTTCGACCTGCTGGGACATGTATACCGCGTGCCGGTCGAGGGAGGGGACGCAGAATCGCTGACCCAGGAGAGCGGGGTCGCCGTCAACTACCATCCACGCTACTCGCCGGACGGCAGTCACATCGCCTTTATCTCCGACCGGGGCGGGCAGAGCAACCTGTGGATAATGAATGCCGACGGCTCGGATCCGCAGGCGGTGTTCTCCGATCTCAATGTGAGGGCTTCGCATCCAACCTGGACCCCGGACGGGTCGTACATCCTCGTCAGGCGCGACTACGTAGGGCCGCGCAGCGGCTCTCTCGACGGAAATGGAGATGTGGCCGTGGAGCAGGGGCCTCAGGGCAGAGCGGGCATCTGGATGTATCACCGGGAAGGCGGAGAGGGGGTCGCACTCATTGGCACCGAGGTGTCGGGAGCCACCTGGCCCACGGTGTCACCTGACGGTCGTTACGTGTACTACCACTGGCGGTCCGGAGGGCGCGACGCTCTCAAGGGCCACTACCAGATCCAGCGGCTGGACTTGAGGACGGGATCCAAGATCGACATCACCGCCGGTGACGCTGAAGGCGCTGCAGCAAGCCGCGTGACGAGCGGTGGCGCTTTCGCGCCTCAGATCTCTCCCGACGGGCGGTGGCTCGCCTTCGGTCGGCAGATACCGGACGGTACCATCTCGTTCAAGGGTTTTCGCTTTGGTCCGCGGACGGCCCTGTGGCTGCGGGATTTGGAGACGGGAGCGGAGCGCGTTCTGATGGACCCAATCTCGGTTGCCATCGAGAGCGGGTCAAAGAGTCTCAGGATTCTGCCCGGTTATGCTTGGGGCAGAGATGGGACGTCGATTGTCATTTCACAGGGAGGCGGACTTAGGAAGGTCGACGTGGGCACGGGCGAAGTGACAACGATTCCTTTCTCGGCAACTGTACGGCGAACCATCTCGGAGATGGCCTACCATCCGTTCCCGATTCCGGATGGTCCGTTCGAGGCCAGGTTCCTCAGGTGGCACACCGCGTCCCCAGACGGCGCTACACTCGCTTTCCAGGCGGTGGGGAGGGTCTGGGTAATGGATCTCCCTGACGGTGCGCCCAGGAGGCTCACGTCGAGTTCCTTCCCGCCGCAGGAGTTTGCCCCTGAGTGGTCGCCGGACGGGTCTTGGATAGCGTTCACGTCTTGGGAGGACGTAGAAGGCGGCCACCTGTGGAAGGTCAGAGCGAGCGGAGGCGAGCCCGTTCGTCTCACCGAAGAACCAGGTGAGTTCGTTCACCCGGCGTGGAGTGTCGACGGCACCGAGCTGGTTGTGACCAGGGGGGCCGGGGCCACGGCACGAAAGCGCACCGTTACCCACAACCCGTGGTGGGACGTGGTCCGGGTCCCGGCGTTGGGTGGCGCGACCGAGTTTGTCGCCCGAGTTGCGCTGCCCGCCGGCACCGGACCCAACTCGGTCGCGCGGCGGGGCATCCTGCATCCGTCCTTTGGGCCGGAAGGGCGCATCTTCTTCCCCGAATTCCAGGATGGCGAACGCGGACTGGAGACGGTGCTCGTATCCGTCGAGCCCGACGGGACCGATCGACGGGAACACCTGGTTCTCCCCGCATCCGACGAGGTTGTCCCTTCTCCCGACGGCAAGTGGATAGCATTTCAGGAGGGAGACAACGTCTTCCTCACGGCTTTGCCATGGGCCGGCACCGGTGCAGAGCCAGTCGAGCTGAGCAAGCGCAATGGCAAGCTGCCGGTGCGGCAGCTCAGCTTGGAGGGAGGTCTGTTCCCACGGTGGCGTGACACCGGGACCGTCGAGTTCGGAAGTGGGAATCGCTACTTCGCCTACCGGGTCGACTCCGAGACCACCGATACGGTAACCATCACACTCGAGGTACCGCGGAGAATCCCAGAGGGGACGATCGCGCTCACGGGCGCGCGTATCGTCACGCTCGTTGAAGACGAGGTGATCGAGGCGGGCACAGTCGTGGTCGAGGGCAGCAGGATTACCTGTGTGGGGACCTGCTCCACCGGAGCGGCGGACAGTGTGATCGACGTACGCGGCAAGACCATCATCCCGGGCTTCGTCGACATGCATGCGCATCACCATCGCGAACACCGCGGGTACAGGCCGCTCAGAGACTATGAGGTCGCCATGTACCTCGCCTACGGCGTGACCACGAGCCTGGACAACTCGATGTGGTCTCAGAACGTGTTCCCGACGGCGGAACTCATAGAAGCCGGTGAGATGATAGGGCCTAGGACATACAGCACGGGTGACCCGCTGTACGGGTACGGCGACGCCGCGCGGCAGAACAATCTGTCGAGCTACGAGGTGGCGGAACAGGAGATCAACCGACTGGGATCATGGGGCATGGTATCGATCAAGCAGTACATGCAGCCGAGGCGGGATCAGCGACAGTGGGTCTCGCACATCGCCCGGGAGAAAGGCTACATGGTGACCTCGGAGGGCGGCGACCTGGCTTTCAACCTCGGCATGATCATGGACGGGCAAACCGCGTGGGAGCACCCCTTGAGCTATGTGCCGCTGTATGGAGATGTGGCAAAGTTCTTCGGGCGAGCCAATGCCGTGTACTCGCCGACCTTCGTCGTCGCCGGTCCCGGCCCCTGGAACATCGAGTATTTCTATGCCGAGAGTGACGTGTGGGAGGATGAGAAACACCGCCGCTGGATGCCGTGGCGCCAGATGATTGGCCACTTGAGGCGACGCATACTGCGTCCCGAGACAGACTACAGCTTCCCTCTGCTTGCGCAGGGACTCGCGGACATCATCGCGGAAGGAGGATACGGAGCGATCGGCTCACACGGTGAGCACCATGGCCCGGCTGTACAATGGGAGATCTGGATGGCGGAGTCCGCCATGGGGCCGCTGGAAGCGTTGCGCCTCGCCAGCGTTCACGGAGCCTACTTCCTCGGGGTCCTCGATGACATCGGCACCATCGAAGTAGGCAAGCTGGCCGATCTGCTGGTGCTCGACTCAAACCCGCTGGAAGACATCCGAAATACCATGGACATTCGCTACGTTCTGAAAGGCGGTATCGTTTATTTGGGCGACACGCTCGATGAGATCTGGCCCAATGACACGCCTTTTGGCCCGTACTACTGGGTGGACGATGACGTATTGTCTGATGACAACCGTCCCGTAGACTATTGGAACCGCGAGCGGGATTGGTAGACGCCCAATCCTCTGGCCCTCAGGTCGAACGGAGTTTCCGCTGAGCCATGACCTATGGACCCGTAAGTCGCTTCACGTGTACCTTGTACAAAAGGCGGTGTTTTCCTCACACGGCCCGGTTTTGGTGAAAGGAAGGTAGGGGAGTGCTGTCCTCCATCGCACGCACTAGCGGCTAATGAACTCGAGGGTTGTTTTGTTGACGGTGCTGCTCGCCGCGTGGGGCAACAGTACAGTGGCAGCGCAGCGCCTGCACGGACGCTTGATCGACCTCGTCTCCGACCAGCCGATCCCCGCGGGTATTCTGACGCTACTCACCGAGGACGGCGATCCCATGGCGACGGTAGTGACCGACGAGGCAGGCAATTGGGTGCTCAACGCACCAAGCCCGGGGCACTATTACGTGGAAGCGAAGCGGCTGGGTTATCAGCCCTGGATCGACGGACCTGTGACGGTGAGACGAGGTGAGGATTGGAACGCTGTCTATCACCTGCGGCCCCTGGCCGTACGCCTCGATCCGGTTGAAGTGTCGGCGCAGGCAACTGTGCGCTATTTGGAGCTTACGGGGTTCTATGACCGCCAGCGGGGCAATTTCGGACATTTCGTCGAGCCGGAAGCCATCGAGCGCAGACAAGCGGCCAAGGTAACAGAGCTTCTAGGGTTCATTCCGGGCGTCCGCCTGGTTTCGACGGGCGGCGGATTGGGTCGCACACAGGTGCAGATGCGAGGCAGTCACCAAGTACAGGGCGGGCTCTGCAGGCCGCGTATTTTTGTGGACGGTCTGATTTACAACCGCGGCGACTCACGGCCGTTTGGGCTCGATGGTTGGGGAAACCCGGAGAGGGCGTTGGACCCGAATGAGAATCGTGAGTTGCTCACCGTCTACGAAGAGGTTGATATCGACGATATTGTGCATCCGTCGAGCATCGCGGGGATCGAAGTCTACCGCAGCGGCGCTCAGGTACCGGTGAGGTTCGGCGGCACCAGCATCCAGACGCGGTGTGGTGTCATCGTGATTTGGACCAAAGCGGGGCAGATTCGCAGGCGTCGCAGATGACTTTTGCTGGGACGCCAGGTGCGGAATAGAGAGATGTACGTTCGCGCCCTGGTTCTCGGTCTGGCGGCCTGCGTGGTGTTGTGTCGCGGCAACGAACTAACCGCCCAGGCGTCTTACCGGGCTGCAAACTCATTCACGTCCATAATCCCGCGCGAGTACGGCTTCTTCAGCATTGGGTTCGAGGAGGCACGGCTAGGTCTCACATTAGTCAAGGAACCTGGCACGAGTTGCGAGTACGGAGAGTGTCATGGCGGCGGCTTTGGATTCGGCGCCCATGTGACGGGTGCGGCACGCAAAGGACAGGCAGATCTGTTCTCCAACTTCGCATTCAACCCGGGCTTTGGCGCTGGCATTCGGGTCTCCTATACGGTTCGACAGAGTCGTGCCAGCTACGATGCGTTTTACTTCGACTTCAGGCACTCGACGGTGCAACTCAAGATCGCTGAGTGGGGCACTGGTGACACAGTTCTCGCACTCGATGAGAGGAACAGAAGAGACCTGCTTGGCTCGGTTGGTTTCAATCATGCATTCGGGCATGGCTCGGTTGTGGGTGTGAGGGCTGAGGTCCGCCGAGAACTCGGCTCCGTGGGAGCGGCTGTTCAACAGGAGGTGTGTGTACCGGCGCGTGGAGGTGGCGGAATGTTCATGGTCTGCAGCCATCGCTACTTCACTTACACGCCGGAACCACTGCCCGACCTGTGGGCAGGCCACGCGCGGATTGACTTTACACTCAGACTGGCAAGACTTGGTTCCGCGATGTCCGTTCCGGTGTTGGCGCTGGTGGGTGCCGGATCGATTGACAAGCTCGAAGGCGCCAACGCCACGCTCAATTGGGCCATAGGTGTCGCAATCGCGCCCGCCGCATATCCGGGCCAGTCGATGGTAGCGCTCGTGGCTGGTTTCAACGACGCGACTGACGCAAATGGAGTGGCACCCGGTTTTAACGACCGGTTCGTGGTTGGCGTCACGGTGGGTTTACCGTTCGAACTAATAGCACGGAGGCGGTGAGCAGCGAGCCGCCAGCATTTGACAGTCTACAATCTGCAGATGACCATTCCTTCTTCCTCCGCCACTATGAGAGGGTGTTGCCTCGTCCTCCTTGTTGCGGTTCTGTCCAGCCTGGCGCTTCTTGCGTCCCCGCTTGGGGCTCAGACCGTCACCGGCCACGTCGTTGATTCCATCTCCGGCACACCCGTTGGAGTCGGATTCGTGGTCCTGCTGGATCAGGAGAACCGCGAGGTCGCGCGTTCGCTGAGTGACGGTGACGGCTCGTTCAGTCTGAGCGCGCCGGTGGCTGGATTCTACAGCATCAGGTCCGAACGGATCGGCTATCGAGCCTTCACGTCAGGGCAATTCGAGCTTGCGGCGGGCGAACCGCTCGTTCTCACTCTCAAGGTATTGGCTCAAGCGATCGTCCTTGCGGCCGTAGAGGTTCAGGGGGAGGATCGATGCCGTACGAACCCCGACGAGGCCGAGGAGACCGGCCTTGTTTGGCAGGAGATCCGCAAGGCATTGGCGGCAACCGCCTGGGATGGTACGCAGGAACTTGCGCGCTACCGCGCTTACGGCTATCGACGCGGCTGGGATTTGAGCCGCCAGGAGGTGCTTTCCGAGGACGGTGTTTTGGCAGAAGGGTACGCCGGCCAACCGTACAGTAGTATCTCGGTGCAAAGCCTCATGGAGGAGGGTTTCATAGTTGAGCGGGATGATAGCGTTTCATATAACCTGCCTGATGCGGGAGTGCTGCAGGATGAGAGCTTTCTCGCCGCGCATTGCTTTCACGTGGTTCGTGATCCCATCGAGAGGACCGGCCAGATAGGCCTCTCCTTCGAGCCAATGTCACCATACGGTTTGCCCGATGTCAGGGGCGCATTGTGGCTCGACGAGGCTACGTCCGAGTTGCGTGTGTTGGAGTTGAGCTTCACGCAGTTGCCGCACGGGCTTGTAGAGGACCGGGTCGGGGGGACGGTTGAGTTCTTGATGCTTCCGTCCGGCGCATGGATAGTACGCCGATGGCAAGTGCGAACGCCCGCGATTCGGGTGATCACCGGTGGTACTCGCGAAACCGGCGACCGCAGTCGTAGGCTTGGGATCACTGGCTTCCACGATACAGGCGGAGAAGTGCTGGAGATCACGACTCGGGACGGAGTCAGACTCTATCCCCCGGGGCTTGCTCACCTCACCGGTACTGTGTACGACAGCAGTAGGGCTGGCCCGCTTGCTGGCGCTACAATAGCCATCGAAGGTACCGTCTTTTGGGGGAGCTCAAACGAAGCAGGCGCCTTTCATGTCACCGCGCCGCTCGCGGGAGCATACGCTGCCACGCTATCCCACCCTTGGCTCGACTCGATTGGTGTAGCCCCCCTACGAAGAGGTATCCAGTTTTTCCCCGACGCGACGGATACGGTTTCGTTCGTCTTACCACACGCCGACTCGGTCGCGCGGCGCGTCTGTGCATACGATTCCGATTCCACCGTCCAGGCTACCGTTGTGGGACTAGTGCGTGGTGGGAGTTCGGGACGGCCAGCTTCTGGAACGGCGATAACGGCTTCATGGCAGATTCTCGTATCCGAAGACGAAGGCACGGTGCCAAGAGAAGTTCAACGCACTGTGAGGACCGACGAGACGGGCTCCTACGTGTTATGCGGATTGCCGGTTGGTATTCCGGTAACCATCAATGCGAACGGCGCGCGCTCGGCGAATATTCTGTTTCCCAGACAGGTGGGCGGATTTCTGCTCTTCGCCAGGGGCAGGGCGCCCGATGAGCCGTACACGAGAACATACCGGACGAGCCACCGCACGTGGAAGGTTGACCTGTTGTTGACCGGGACCCCGCAGCCACGGAGTACAGCAGAGATTCGGCGTGTCTTATCTGGGTACGTGACCGACGGCTCTACAGGCCGACCGCTTAGTGGCGTAACACTCCTTCTGAACAACAGCGACTCAACCGTGACGCGAATTGACGGCACCTTCGACATGATCGATGTAGAATGGCGCCGCGGGAACAACACCGTGACCGCCCACCGTAACGGGTACCTGATGTGGATGAGGGAGATCTGGCTCGATCAAGAGAATGCGCGCGTAGAACTGAGTATTCAGCTCCGTCAATAGTGCGGTTTCCCAACGTATGAGCTGACAAGCAGAAGCCGCTCATACCCTCACGTCCCTCCGTTCTTTGCGTTATGATGGTGGCATGCATGCGGACGATCGAGATGCTCCGAAGCCGGGACGTTTTGTCCCGCACCCAAAACGGACATACGAGGAAGAGAAGCATCGTGGCCTGAAAGACGTAGACTCGGCAGCGCGGGCGCGTACGCTGAAGACGCTGGTCTATTCCCTGCCGGGTGGAGTGGCCGGCGCGTTGGGTAGTTCGTTTGCGGGCACGGGGCCGGTGCCGGGTTTTATTGTCGGGTTCCTCATTGTTTATCTGGTTACAAAGGGAGCCTCTGAGGGCGCGGGTGCGGCTGCGGGGAAGATCTACCATCCTTCTGGCAGATCGACTCCCGTGAAGCATGAGTATTCGTATGCGGACTCTCTTGCGGCTCGTGGAAGGTACGAAGAAGCGGTAATCGCATATGAAGCTGCAGTCTCCGAGTTTCCTGACGACCCCGAGCCATACATCCG
>JBDGYW010000238.1:0-8703 GCA_039588935.1 Gemmatimonadota bacterium
GCGTCTGCAGATGAGTTCGCAATCGAGCTCCATGGGGCTGGTGCCCATGCCGCCCGACCACATGAAGGAAGGAATCCGATCGAAGGCGGCGCGGTGCTGGTGAGTGCCCTGCAGTCCGCAGTTGTGCAGAATGTCCCATCCGGGACGCCCGCGGTCATTACGGTTGCAGCCTTCAACAGTGGGACGGCATCAAACGTGATCCCGGAGGCGGCAACGATCAAAGGTTCGGTGCGGGCAGTCAATGAGGCAGATCGGGAATGCTTACATTGTGAGATAGCACGCATTGCCGAGTCTGTGGCTACGGCATTCGGTCTGAAAGTAGAAGTGGACTTTCTGGCGGGGACGCCGCCTCTGGTCAACGACTCGCGCAGCGTTGAGTGGGCGCGTGAAGCTGTGCGAAGAGTCCTCGGCGAGGATGCTCTGCGTCCATTGGCCGAGCCAAACCTTGGCGGTGAGGACTTCGCTTACTATCTGGAGCGTTTACCGGGATGTTTCTTAAGAGTTGGAGCTCGCGGCCTAAACCAGCCTGCGATTCCGGCCCACTCCTCCGGGTTCCTTCCTGCTGACGACGCGGTGTTGGTCGGTGCGGCTGTCCTGGCAGAGGCGGCCCGTGTGGCGGCCGAAAGCCTTGCGTCGTTGCGGTCCTATTGACCCTTGGAAGTCGCGTCCGCGGTTTTTCCAAGTTGGCGTTTCCGCAGGCAAAGAATCAGTAAACTCCAGCCGACCAGGCCGACGAGCCCACCTACAAGACCACCAACCACCAACCACCTGAGTCTGTCCCCGACTGATGCTCCCAACCAGCCCGTGAGAAAAGCGCTTGCGCAAACCACAACGGGTGTGAGCATCCATGCGCCAACGTTTACCCGTTGCTTCATCGCCCGGCGCTCACCGATTGCCGTCAGAGCGACGCAAGCTGACGTTAGGAATCACCCGCCTCGTGTTGTAGCGCCGCAAGTACTCTTGGTGTTCTTGATCGGTCGGGTAGGTTTCGTTTGGACCGTACGGGTACTTGGTCATACCGCGGAACGGTAAGGGCTCGACGGTCTGCCCAGCGGCAGTGTTGAGGTCACCATCCTTCAGCCAGCCATATGTGTAAATCAAATAGTCACGCTTCCAGCCCGGTTCGAGATCCGGAGCCTGGTTGGCATCAAACTCGATACTAACTTCGTCACCCGCGTTCATGATCACGTATTTCTCGTCCGCTGCAAGCAAGAGTTCGAGCACATCACCAAAACGCGTGTAAAGTCCTCCTAGATCGCGCCACTTCGATTCCTGCGATACCTGTCCGTAGTCAAACCAATGAGGCCCATACCGCCCGCCTCTTCTGTAAACGCGAGAAAAGCCGCGGTAGTCCAGGTCGCCCGATATCGCCGTCATGGTAGTGAGTCTGGTAGCTGTTCGCGCCCTGCCCCTGGAGAAGAATATTTGATCCCAGTAGATCTCCATATTGGTTCGGATACGAATGCGGTAGTCGTCGGTGATGAACCGTCCTGAAAGATCCACGACCACAGTCTTATCCTTGCCCATCGGGAAGCTGATATTGTCTATGACGGTGCGCCACCGACCGGCGGCATCGATCACCTGAAGGTATGGAGATATTGATTCGAACACGTCGCTCTGCCCCATCGCGAGGTTGATGCTGGCGTCCGTCGGGAAGATCCAACCGTCCAGGAATAGCAATACACTGTCAGTCGGTGCTATTTGGCCCAGATCCAGCACCAGATCGTGCAACTCGGTCACGCCCTGAAATCTCGTGGGTATAAGATCGGACGCATAAACATCATCTTTCTCGCTGATCTGCTGCAGCAGATCACTCCCCCTGTCGTCCGTGGCCGAGACCGGCGTGAGTTTTTCGGCAATCTTGAAAAGGCGCAGTGGCGTGCGTGATGCCGACGTAGGTACGAACCGCTCATCGACGTAAACATCTATGCTCTCGGGGTGGTCGACCGCAACCAGCTCTACCTGGTCGAGATAGAGAGTCTCCCAGAGTTCTTCCGTGATCTTGAGGGAATACCTACCGTCACGCTCTTTCAGCTGATCGCCGGAGATTCTGACATATTCCTGCGACGCGTGAGGAGATCCATAGGTTTCAGATCCGCTCATGATGCCCATTGGCATGCCAAGCGCGCTTCGCCATACGAGGTCCTTGGCAAACGAGTATTTCTCGCCATCCCAGACGTGCAGTAGACCGCAAGACCCCTTCAGTATCTGCTGCTCGACTAGATCCTGGTCGGTCCCTGGGAAGAAGATGTTTTGGGGCACGCCATTGGTCCACACAATTCGCACCACGTCTGCTTTGAGGCGGGGGCCGAGCCCGAAGTGGTTTAGCTCGGATGTGACCACACGCGTCTGATATAAGTCTCCGGCTCGGACCTCCAGTTTCGCACCAATCCCAAAGTGATTGTTCTTACCGCTACCTGTAGTCAGTCCTACGAGCCTCACATTCAGGTAGCGGTTGGCGTTGCCACCATCGTTGCGGAGCAGTCTGACGCGGCCCAACTCATCAGTTATGATGATGTCGACATCGCCGTCTTCATTGTAGTCCGCCAACGCCACACTTTCTCCAGTAAGCACGTCTTCGGGGAGCATTTCGGAAAAATCTGAGAACTGGCCGGTGCCGTCGTTTCGAAAGAGGAAGATTCCTCTGTTTCCAGACGTCTCAGAGCGGCCGGCAACGAACAGGTCGAGCGAGCCATCATTGTCGAAATCGAGGAACTCCGCGTCGAAGCCCCGCACCGCGTCCAGCGCGGACCGCATCTCGGTTGAACGCGTGTCCGGCTCGAAGGTGCCGTCACCGAGATTTCGAAGTAGGGCGTGAGAACCGGCCCGCAATGACGTGACAAAGAGATCCAGAAAGCCATCGTTGTCGTAATCGCCGACTGCCACCGCACTCGATGAATCACCTTCATGAACCCCGGATACCTCGGCAGTGTTTTCAAAGCTACCTTGGCGCAGATTCAAATACAGCGCGTTGTCAGAGTCGACATTCACCACGAAGAGGTCGATGTCGCCGTCTTCGTCGAAATCGCCGAAGGCAGCATCGCGACTCCGTGTGAGCGTGCCGGCTAAACCCATGCGGTCGCTCGTCTCTGCAAACGTGCCGTCGAGGTTATTGCGATAGAGACGATTCAGGCCGTCGTTGGCGGTGAAGAGATCCAGGTCGCCATCGTGATCGAGATCCAAGAACAGCCCCAGGTGGCTATACGATTCTCCTGCAATCGCTGCGCTTCTACTCACGTTTCGAAACCGGCCTTCACCGGAATTCCTGAACAGCTCGTTGGATCCACGTCTGACGACATGAAGATCCAGTCCGCCGTCGTTGTCAAAGTCCGCGAAGATGGCACCGGTCGCACCCTCAGCGAGCCTTACTCCGGCCTCCTCAGCAACCTCAGTGAATCGGCCAAAATCGTTCCTGAAAAGGAAACTGGTGTTCGTCACGCCGTTGCGGTCAGGTCCGACCAGGAAGATGTCCTGATCTCCATCACCGTCATAGTCCGCAACAGCCACTCGCGCGCCGAGTTCAGTGTCGCCGGTTACTTCACCAGCTACAACTGGGGGCACGCTCAGTCCGGCCGTTTCGGTGGCATCGGTGAAGTGAAGAGCTGCCAGTACCGTGGCCTGGTCGGGTGCGCGCGGTGCGAGGTTTTGATGAAAGGTGATCATCGGGAACCCGATTGCGGCCCCGCCGGGACCTTGGAGATCGAGCAGGCCAGCCTGATAAAGCGGGGTGATTCTGAGGAAGTTGTGGACAATAACTGCGGGTGTTAACGCCTCATCCGCGGTTCCGGCTCTCAACATCCGAAGAGCTTGCGCAAAGAAATCGACGGCCTCTCTTGGTATCTGGCCAATTTGCTGTCTTACGGCCTCCATCGCAGCCACCGCGGAATCGGCTTTTCCAAGCTGGACAAGCACTTCAACGAGTTGCATACGCGCCGCGAGGTTTGCGGGCGCAAGCCCCACGAGGGACGTCAGATATTGTTCGCGGAGGTTCTCCGCGTTCTCCGCATCAGACCGCCCGTGCAAGTCAGCAATTGTATAAAGGGATTTGATGTGATCAGGCGTTGTCGCGAGGCTTCGCTCAAGTACACGAATGGCCTCACCGGGGCGGCTGGAAAGTTCGTGCACCTTCGCTAGCAAGAGTAGAATATCCGGATCGTCGGGAGCCACCGACAAGGCTTCGTTGAGGTGCTCCTCGGCTTCAGGATATCGGCCCATGCGCAAGTAGACTAGGCCAAGGTTCGCGTACCCAATGGCTTCATCCGGCGCAAGATCAACTAACTTGGCGAATTCTGCCTCTGCCTCCTCGAGCCGGTTCTCTTCCAGGAACGCGAGGCCCACAGTGCGCGCGGTTACAATCTCTGCTGCCACCTCGGTGGGGTCTCGCGGTTCTGTGCGGCAACCTGTGACGAGGAGCGAAAATAGGAACAGTCCGAAAACAAAACGTCTAGCCATGCTCTCTTCCGGCTCAAGCGTGATCGTGGCCAACCCATGGGAATATCGCAGCCCTGAGGTCGAACCGCCAAGATGAACTCCTTGGAATCTGGCGCCCAGTCCGAGTGATGGCTACATTTTCGAAACGTCCCCCCCAGATTCCAAAATCCGGAGTGCTCAGATGAAACGACTTGTAGCGTTGGTCTTGGCTGGTCTCTTGATTGTCGCGTGCTCGCAGTCGTCTACGCCAGGTTCTGCACCGGCACGTCCAGATCCGACGCCACCGCCTGAGCCTGTCCTGGACCCGGTCGGGGATTACGACTACCAGACTGAGGTCGAAGGGATGCCGGTTTCGGGAACTTTCACGATCACGGGCTCGCCCGGTTCTTATGCTGGCAATATGACCAGCGATATGGGCGCAATTGCGCTCAGTGATATCACCGTGGACGGGCAGGAAATGACGGTCGTGGGCGATTCTCCTGACTTCATAGTGATCTTCGTACTCGTGTTTGACGGTGACTCGTTTACGGGGGAGTGGGATGCGGAGGGAATGACCGGGTTTGTTTCAGGGAGCAAACGCTAACGTCACTGCCCTCGGTGGCTGTCACCACTCAAGGCCAACGTGGGCAGCAACGATCTTCAGACCCAGGAGCGTTAGGTGCGGTTCAACGGCTTCGATCTCTCTCGAGAATGGAACGACCTTGTTGGCGAGCCCACCTGTCGCAACGGGATATGGCGAGCTGTCGGTAGGCCACTCCGCTCGGATCCTTCGTATGAGCCCATCAACGGAATCCGCTGACCCGTAGAGCACACCAGACCTGATACACTCTTCGGTACGGCGCCCGATGACCTTTTCGGGAGCAGTCAGATCGGTGGCAGGGAGCTTTGCGGCCCTGTTGCTGAGTTCATCAGCCGCCGCTCGTAGACCTGGAGCAATCACTCCGCCCAAAAATCTAGCTTCCGCCGTGATACAGTCGAACGTAGTGGCGGTGCCGAAGTCGACCACGATCGTATCGCGTCTGTAAATGCGGGCGGCCGCGAGAGTGTTGATAATACGGTCCGCTCCGACCTGGTGCGGATCTTCAACGTCAAGGACCACAGGAAGATCGAGTTCGGGTACGACCTGCACAGGCTCTACACCTATGGCTTTTTCTATACCGGAGGTCACCGGCTCCGTCACCCGTGGGGCTACCGAAGCAGTCACGGCCGCTCTGATCTCATCTGTCGAATGCCCGGCGTGTCTGAGATATGAGGTGAACATGGCGGCCCACTCGTCCGGCGTGCGACGGACCACGGTCGTGAGACGCCAGTGAGCCGCGAACTGTTCGCCCGCGAATAGTCCGAGAGTGATTTCGGTGTTCCCGATGTCAATTACGAGTAACATCTGTCGAGGTGGTCTCTTTCAGATTCCCGAAGAAGCCGTTTCGGCGCACGATAACGGCAGCAAGCGCCACACTCACGGCGGACGCGGTTATCCAGATTGCATTGGTGGTTCCGTCAACGTCGTTTGGCGCCCCAGCTGACGTCTTCGCAACTGTCAGGCTCAAATAGCCGGCGGCGTACACTGCGCTATAAAAGCCGGAGACTATCAGCGATTTCGATAATGCAAAGATGCATCCGGCAGAAAGTGCACCTAGAGTCCCAAGAACGATCATTCCCCTCTCTTCAACGCCAAAATGGGAGAGCAAGAGATACCAGCAGAACGCGGTGCCGCTGGAAAGGAGGATCGATAGCAGACCGGATCTCGGTGCGACTCCGATCAACAATCGCCTGAACGCGATTTCCTCAGTAACCAACTTCGAGGCCGTTCCGATGGCCGTCAGGAAAACGAGGGAAGGAAGAAGAGGTATGCTGCAACCGCTTGTAGGGCCTCCTACCGTTTGGTCTTGAGGTACGGAAAAATAGCACAATGGGACTCCAGCGCCCCCCGTACTTGAGGAGCCGAAGATCAGTTCGCTGATGAACGGAAGAATTCCAAGAAACAAGGCGATCCCATACCATTGGACATATCGTCGTTGTTTGACAAAGCCGGCAGCATACCCGAGCCCAACGGTTCCAATGACAACAACGATGCCGGTGCCCACGTCCAGCCGCCCGATAAGCGCGTCCATGCTCGCCACGTTGGAGATCAGAATCATCAGTGCCACAAGGACGGCAGTGGAAACCACGGCGGATACGGAAAACTGCTTGCGCCAGGGACCTTCAGGCCACAATGCAAGTGGCAGGTGCATGCCTTGGAGAATCGAGACTGCAATCACACCCAAGCACAGAGCGCCTATCGAGTCTCCGATTACGACTCGTATGCCTTCGGTGTTGAGGAGCCACCAGGAGGCAATCAGCAACAATCCAATTGCCACGCCGCGCGTCCATAGTGGGGGGTCACGCGGAGACATGGTCGTCTCCAAGGATTCGCTCGATGTTGCGCTGCGTTCCACCTAGTAGTGTTTCCTCTTCGTCATTGCTGAGTGCCGTTTTCGGGAGGACAACGACCGTCCATTCGTAGCACCAACCCAATAGCTGGGACCCGGGAATGGTATCCAATGTACCTGATACCGGAACTGAGCACAGATAGCTCTGGCATATCATTGTTCAATCAAACGTCGGTAAAGCGCCTCATACTGAGTGACCACGATATCCGGATGAAACAGCTTGGCTCGGTCAATCGCCGCAGCACGGAAGGCGGCGAGTTTGGCATCGTCCTTCAAAAGGCCCACCGCGTGCCCTGCCATCTCGTCCACATCGCCGACCTCCGCCAGGTAGCCCGTGATCCCGTCAACGACGACCTCTCCCAGACCACCCACCCTACTCCCAATCACCGGTACACCGCATGCCATGGCCTCGAGGGCGCTCAGCCCGAATGACTCCGCACCGCTGGGGAGCAAATACAGGTCGGCGGCCCTGAGCAAATCTGCCACCGCATCGACCTTCCCCAGGAAAAGGACATCGCTGGCCACGCCGAGGCGTTCGGCCTCCGCTTCGGTCTCGGGCCTTTGGGGTCCGTCACCCGCTAAGAAGAGCACCGCGGGAATCTCCTCACGAACTCTCGCGAAGGTTCGAACCACGTCAGGAACGCGTTTGACCTCACGGAAGTTCGATATATGTGCCAGCACTTTGCAGTTCGGTGGGGCGATACGTTTAGGGCTCTCTGTGGCTGCTGACAGAGGGTAGTACTCTGTGGGGCTTACAAAATTCGGAATCACCTCTATGTCGCAGGCTTTGCAGCCGAAGGCTCGGTAGGTTTCTTCCGCAAGAAACGCCGACACTGCGGTCACGGCATCTGATTGTTCCATTGAAAACTTCGTCACTGAAAAGAACGAGCTTTCCAAACCCACAAGTGTGATGTCTGTACCGTGCAAAGTGGTCACGACCTTGATCTCGTGGTCTTCCTGGAGCATCTGCTTGGCCAGGAACGCTGCTGGCGCGTGAGGAATCGCGTAGTGCACGTGTAGAATGTCGAGATTCTCGCGTAATGCCACCTCGTGCTGTTTGACCGCTAGTGCAAGAGAATAAGGGAAATACTCGAGCAGCGGATATGTGCCGCTCAAATCGACTTGATGCAGGAATACCTTGTCGGATATCCCGCGCAACCGGAACGGCGCGGCGTAGGAGATGATGTGAATTTCATGTCCCCGCTGGCCCAGCTCCAATGCCAATTCTGTCGCAACGGCACCGGAGCCACCGTAGGTGGGGTAGCAGGTTATCCCGACTCGCATTGATCCTTCCATTTCTCCCAGAGTTCGGCGAATCGCGCCGCCAACGTCAATGCGCCGTCCGTCACGTCCATGAGTTGGACATCAACGTCCCTCAACTGGTGCCGAAACCAGGTTTCCTGCCGCTTGGCATACCGTTTCGTACTCGAACATATCTTGCCAGCCAGTTCAGCCGATTGAATCTCGCCGCGCAGGTACGACAGCACCTCGCGGTATCCCACCGCATCCAAGCCTGGCGCATCGAACGGAATGCCGTAATCGAGCAGCGCCTGCACCTCTTCCACCAGTCCTCCGCCGAGCATGCGTTCCACGCGGTCCTCAATTCTCCTATGCAGCACGGCCCGCGGCGCCGTTAGCCTCACATACCATGGGACAATGGGGCTCTCCAGCTTGGCTACCCGCTGCCACCAGGATAGCGGCTTTCCTGTGAGCATAGCTACCTCGACAACGCGCGCCGATCTCTGCTTTCCCCCCCCAGAGTAGGCTGGATCGAGGCGGGAAGCCCACCGGCTCAGTCCCTCAGCATCTTTGGCCCACTGTCGCAACCGGGCTCGTCGTATTT
>JBDGYW010000239.1:0-8673 GCA_039588935.1 Gemmatimonadota bacterium
AGAACGTCGCGTCGATTCGGGTTGCGGAGAAAATCGGGATGAAGTGTGAGAAGGAGATCCAGAAGTGGGATCTGCAAATCCTAGTGTACGTGATCTCAGCATAGTCGCCGCCTATCAGGCAAATGAAGTTGTCGAACGCTGGGGGGCTTTCGAATTGTGCGCATGGCAAAATCAAAGAAACCAAGGTATTCCGTGAAGCTGGCGAGCTTGCGTTCGCAACTTATTTGCAGAGTCGTTGGGCAGCGGTCGAAACGGACCACCATGATTCTGTCCTGCGAAGAAACGACACGGTTGAACACAGGTGTGTTGTTGTACAGCGGGAGTAGCTAGCCCGGTTGGGCAAGCTTGGATAGTCGGTGTTGAGTCGTCTCGATTCGATGGTGATTCGTCCGTGTTGGAGGACATATTCCATCATTCGGGGCGCGACTCCTCCAGTTTCCAATGCATTGGGGGTCATCTAGTTAGCTGCACCGATACGACCGTGGTACAGACGATGCTGTGTCGAAGGGAGTCTTT
Organism: Gemmatimonadota bacterium; assembly: GCA_039588935.1. Taxonomy (GTDB): domain Bacteria; phylum Gemmatimonadota; class Gemmatimonadetes; order Gemmatimonadales; family GWC2-71-9; genus JBDGYW01. The sequence continues at coordinate 517 of JBDGYW010000239.1, forward strand.
TCAGAGCGACGTAGGTTTTCGAGCGGCTCCTCGCTTGGAGGACTTGCCAGTGCTCCAAAGGTTTCTGCTGACAATCGTGGTCATGGTGGCAACCACGACCGCATCGGCAGTGGGACAGGTCACGCAGCAGTCTGGTGTGACAATTCGGGGTGTGGTGTTCGACTCCGCAACGCTGGCACCGGTTCCTGATGCATTTCTCGTCATAGACGACGAGATCCTCGCCGACCAAACCGACGTTGCCGGATCATTCCAGGTATCCGGCTTGGGAGCGGGATCGCATGCTCTGCTATTCCTGAAGAATGGGTATTCGCCCCGATTATTCCGTTTCGATGTCTCTGACGATCATCAGGGTGATGTGGATGTTGGTTTGATACTTCTCTCATACGGACCTTCTCCCACTGCTCAGGTTTCCGGGACTGTTACCGACGCGGTGACGGAGTTGCCTGTGTTTGGGATGGGTGTGAGCGTCAATGGTGTCAACACTGCAGTCACGAACCTGGACGGAAGGTTCAGTGTTCCGGCCACAGCGGTTCGATGGGGAACGAATCGTATCGGGTTTCACCGAATCGGCTACATGCCGATGGATGTAGAGTTCTGGACTGCCCAAGAGTGGACAGAGTTTGATCTGATTGTCACGCTGGACCCGCTGGCATTAGAGATGCCGGAAGTCGTCGTTGAGGGTGAGCGCACCACATACTATTTCAACAGCAATAGCGATTTCGAACGGCGCCGTAAGACCACAACTGGTGCCTTTTTCACAAGGCGTGACATCGAACAACGGAATCCGCTGGAGGTTACGGACCTTCTCGGAGAGATTCCTGGTGTCAGCGTGGTTACGAACAGTCGCGGGTTCAAATTCGTTCGGATGGCGGTTGGGCGGGTGGGCGGATGTACTCCAGCCATCTACGTGGATGGCACAAAGGTCGCAGCTCTTCCGGTCGAGTTCTCCCCCGAAACCGGAGAACCGCTTTACAGCGACGTCATCATCGATTGGCTCGTAGGTACAGATGAAGTTTCTGGTATCGAAGCATACACTGGCCCGGCCCGGGTTCCAGCTGAGTTCCTGGCAATTGGCTCAGATTGTGGAGTGATAGCAATTTGGACCAGGTAGTATCCGCCGCGCAGATTCGACCGCAGCCCAACAGGCGCATGAAGCAGCGAACGCGGTAGGAGGGTTTGATTTGTGCGCATGGTGACATCAAGTATTTCCGAGGTGTTCATGCAGCTGGTGAGCTTGCGTTCGCAGCTTATTTGCAGGGTCGTTATGCGGCGGCCAGCATTGGTGACGCAGATGCCCCGCCATGTGGCGCTGCTCCTGGTCGGCCTCGGAACGTACGGGGGTGCCTTAACCACCGTAGCGGCGCAAGGTCCAGAGTGGCGTTTCAATATCCAGTCGGCTGCCCCTGTAGAGCTGCCAACGTGGCTTGACCGTGATTCGTTGGGGGCTTCGCTGGGGTACGAGTACACGCCGGACGTGTTCGCCGGTTTTCTAGCTGACCTGAACCACGACGGCACCGAGGATTACGTGTTCCGTGTTTCATTGGATGCCTGCGGTACGAACTGTGAGTACGTGCTGGTCGATGGCGCGCGTCACCAGACGCTGGGGACAGTTGGAGGCAGCATTGTTTTCGTCCGTCTTCCCGTGATCAACGGCTATCCGGTGATCCAGTACTACGCCCACAGCAGTGCCGACGCTGGGTATTGGTCAACGACGGTCTTTGATGGCGAGCGCTACGTGTTCGTGGGGGGCGTCTACCTGGAAGGCGAGTTGCTGGATCGTCACTTTGAGAGCCTGCGAGAGATTCCGTATTGGCCGCCGCCTAACACGCGCATGAAGCGTGACGAACGCGGTAGGAGCAGTTGAGTTGTGTGGCTGGTGAGTTCGGTTAACACCGAGGTATTTGTGTCGCATTTGAGTTTACGTTCGCAGCTTATTCGCAGGGTCGTTGGGCAGCGCACGGTCATCGTGATCCCACTCAGGGTGCGAATTGACTCACGCAGACGCCCGTGCGGATTGATACCCACGCCGTTCGGAGGCATGGCATGAAACGGACGCCTCATGATCAAGAGTCGGCTCAAACGTCGATGCTCGTTGTTCTGACTCGTCTTCTCGTCGCATTTGTCATCATGCTGCTGGCTCTATGGGCCCCCGCGTGGGATCTCCGGTGGTGGCAGGCGTGGACCTACACTTTTGTATTCCTCGCAGCCGGCATAGGCGGGCGCCTTTGGGCGGACCAGCGACATCCGGGGCTGCTCGCCGAACGACAGAGTCGTGTGAGCCTGCAAGGCGCAAAGCCATGGGACAAGGTCCTTGCGCCACTCACGGCGGTGAGCATATCTCTGCCGCTGTTCATTGTCGCAGGGTTGGATCACCGTCACAGTTGGTCGCCTGTGTTCCCAACGTGGCTCAACATCCTCGGCCTGATATTGGTCACCATTGGATACGCGTTCTCCGTATGGGCTTTGGTGGAGAATCGCTACTTTTCCAGCGTAGTCCGCATTCAAAGGGACCGAGGGCATATAGTCTGTCATACGGGCCCCTATCGCATCATGAGGCACCCGGGTTATGCCGGCACCTTGCTGGCTCTGCCCGGCATTGCACTGGCTCTGGGATCATTGTGGACGCTCATCCCGGCAGTCATAGCCTTTGTCATCGTGGTAATTAGGACCGCACTCGAAGACCAAACGCTTCAGGAAGAGCTACCGGGCTATCGTGAGTATACGCGGCGTGTTCACTTTCGGCTTGCTCCCGGCATCTACTGAGGGGCATGGCGGCGGGAGGTGAAGACAGCGTATTGATGGGACGTTATCACCAGTTGCGTTCGATTCTCTACCGTCATGAGAGAGTGCAAGACGATGAGTGACAATGTGCGCAGCCCAACACGCGCATGAAGCGTGACGAACGCGGTGGGAGTAATTCATTTGTGCGCATGGCGAGATCAAGAATGTCCAACCTGTTGTTGCAGCTGGTGAGTTGGCGTTCGCAGCTTATGCGCAGGGTCGTTAGCCGGCATTCAAGTTTCCACGCCTTCGACGATTGGAAGATGAAATGCGTTCCAAGATCGCAATGATAGGCTTCAAGCATCTCATGCTTGCGGTGGTTCTCCTCGACCATTCATGGGCGCAGGTGCAGGTCCGCGACAGTGCTGGCGTGAGGATCGTTGAGAGTGTGGAAGGATTGTGGGGTGACGGGGAAGGATGGACGCTCTCGGCGGATCCTACTCTCACTATTGGAGTGGAGGAAGGTCCAGAGGAGTATTCGCTATATCAGGTGAGTCGTGCTCTGCGACTTCCCGACGGCACCTTCGTCATTGCGAACAGTGGCAGCCGTGAACTGCGGTACTACGACTCAACCGGTGCGTTCCTCTACTCGGTGGGCAATGATGGTTACGGTCCGGGCGAGTTCAAGGAAATATGGGCGATGTGGCGTTTTTCGGATACGCTCCTGATTAGAGATAACCGCCGAGCCTCACTGTTCTCTGCGGCCGGGGAATATCTAGGGATTTTGACACTGGATCAGCAACCGGGCGATTTCGCGCCGCCGCAGGCGGAGGGAGTGTTCTCTGACGGCACCATACTCGGGTCTACGGGGTTGTACGGACGTCGCGCCAGGTCAGGCGCACTCCGAAGAAACAATACGTTGTACCGCCGCTTTTCACTTGAAGGCAGCATGTTGGATTCTTTGGGTGTGTTTCCGACTGACGAGACTATCAGCCAGATGTTGAGCAGGAGCACCGACCCGACCACCGGAGCGACAACGAGCACAACCGTCGCTGCTGATGCACCATTTGGTAGACGTGCCTCGACGCTCGCTTTTGGGGGCTTCCTATATCACGGATCAAGCGACAGCTACGAGATCAAGGTGTTCGCGAGAGACGGCACGCTGGTGCGGATCATCCGAAGGCCTGTTGCGAACCAGCTGGTGATGGAGCGGGACAAGGTGCGTTTACGAGATCACTTGATTGAGAGCGGAGAGCCATGGCCTGCACGCTTACTCATTAACATGGAGTTCCCGGACACGAAACCCGCGTATGGGAACGTGACTGTAGATGCTCTTGGTTACATATGGGTGGCAGATTACAGCCTTGGCAAAGAAGACAGATCAGGCAACTGGACCGTATTCGACCCCGAGGGTCGTATGCTTGGCGCTGTTCAGATCCCCAACGGTGGACGGTTTCATGACATTGGAAACGACTACGTGGTCGGTGTGTGGCGGACAGATCTCGATGTCGAACAGGTGAGGATATATCGTCTACACAGGAACTGACGTGCCCGTTCTGAATGCCGGCTAACACGCAAATGAAGTTGTCGAACGCTGGGGAATTGATCGGTTTGTACGCATGGTGAATTTAAGGAAACCAAGGTATACCGTGATGCTGGTGAACGTGCGTTCGCAACTTATTTGCAGGGTCGTTATACAGCGTGGTCCAAGATGAGCGTTGACCGACACTGTGACGAACCATTTTGGGAGGACGGCTACCGTAGCGGTAAGGACGGACTCTTCGGACAACCATCTGAGGAGTTCTTGCAGCTCGCTGAGCGAATTCCGAGGAGCGCTCCTGTCTTGGATGTCGGCTGTGGCGACGGGCGCAATGCACTGTATCTCGCCAACCGAGGCCTTCACGTGCACTGCTTCGACATCTCTGCATCAGCGATAGAAGCGCTCAAACGCCACGCTGCAGAGGCGTCCGCGCCATTGAAGCCATGGGTTGCCGATGTTGCTCAATTCCGCTTCGAAGAACATTACAGTGCGGTTATCACTCATGGGGTACTTCCATTTGTCGCGCGGGAGATTTGTGACGCGTTCATTCAAGATGCGAAGACTTGGACACTGCCAGGAGGTGTGCACGTGCACGTGGTTTTCACTGATGTTGTGGCAGTTCCGGCCGATCTTGAACCGTTTGTGCGAAATGTTTACAGCGATGGAGAGCTGCAGGAGCAATATGGTGATTGGGATGTCGAGATGTTTCGGTCTTACATCAAAGAAGACGAGCACCCGGGCGGTGTACACCATCGACATGCGTTGAACAAAGTGATCGCGTGGAAGCCGGCTCACGCTGTCTAACAGGGGCATGAAGCTGGCATGCGCGGCGGGAGCAGTTGATATGAGCGCATTGAGCGAATGCAGATGACCGAGCGTGTCTTGCAGCTGGAAAGTGAGCGCACGCAGCTTATGCCCAGGGTCGTTAGGCAGTCTCCGCTTGCTGTCGTTTTCAGGGGGGCTCTGGTCGCCTTATGCATCACGCTTGGTGAAGTCGGAGGGCTGGAATGCGTTGCCCAGTCAGGCCAACAACACTACCGTTGGCGCGGAGAGTTACGGACTGAAGACGGTTCCTGGATCACGCTGAACCCAGGTCGGCCCCTCCTCACATCGGAAGAACTGGATGTGGAGCAAGTGTGGCAGTTCGACGGTGGCCCTGTCCTGTGGGAGAATCCGAGGCATCTGACCGTCTCGCAAGGCTATTCCTACATTCTCGATGTGATGGCGAGGAAGGTCCACGTTGTTACCCCAGATGGCGGCACGTCGATATCGTTCGGGAGACCTGGAGGCGGGCCCGGCGAACTCAAGCAACCCTACGATCTGGCCTCCGTTGGCGACCTGCTAGTTGTTGGTGACGCGGGCACTGCATCGCTCGAAGTATACATGCGCGAGACGGGTGCCTATGAGAACACGATTCCTGTCAGGACTGTCTCAGGTTTCCGACTTTCTGAACACCGTGATGGTGTGGTAGTGACAGGTATGGGTCAGGGGTGGTTTGCTGTCAGCGGTTCATCGCAATACAGGTTTGAGAATCCTGAGTTCTGGAAGCTCGGCCCGCCAGGGGAGGACAACTGTAATCGGCTTGGTGCGGATGCCGGGTTGGTGTTTCGTTGGAACTGTCTCATTCCGGAAGTGGAGATTTGGTCCGACGCTGGCGCAGTTGGCTTCATCTCCGTTGACCGTAAACCTGAACAGCTTAGCGAATCAGACCGCGAAGCCCTTCGGCGGCGAATGACCCGCAGCGTGGCGAGTGTGGGCTACGAGGCAAGGCGTGTTAACCAGCTGGTTAATCAATTCATGTCGTTGGTCGGCGCCGTCAAACGCCCCATGCAAAGCGTCGAATATGATTCGGTGATGAATCAGGTGGTTCTGCTCGAACAAGCGCCGGAGGAGCAGGGAGCCGGGCCAGGTGTTCTGCATTTCTTCAGCGATCATGGCATCTACGTAGCCGAATTGGAAATGGGTGCGCCCATCGCTGACTTCGATGTCGATGGGGGCGATATCTGGGCATTGGTGGAGGACACGGACACAGGCCTGATGTACCTCCGACGGTTCCGAGTCCATTATCCACCTGGACTGATCCAGTATATCAGCGGCCTGTTTTCTGGCGAAGAAGGGGAGACTGCCTAACCAGCGCAGAGGCCGTGTGAAAACTCGGTGAATGTGGTGGTGAGAGGTGAGTGCAACTGAGCGGGGTGTGCTGATCTCTTCGGAGTGACGGAATGGTGGTTGTTGAGCGCTGAGGGAAGCGTTCTGGACCTCTGGGATCGGCGGGAAATGGGCTGGAGAGTGCTTGTGTGTGTGGACTAGGCCAGGGCGGCCAGGAGGCGCGGTACACCGACGATTTTGAGAGCGCGTTTCAGATTATAGGCTAGCACGGTGAGGCTGAACTCACCCCGCACCTTGGTGAGACCTTTGAGCAGGAAGTAGCCTTGGTCCATTGAGCGTTTCATCGTGCCGAACGGGTGTTCTGCCAGCGCTTTGCGCTGACGGAACAGCTCGGGTTGTTGGTGGAGCTTGTTGTCCATGTCATCGAGCAGGTTCTCGTTGACCCAGCGAGTGAGTTTTCGACCGTCACGGTTGCGAGTGCAGCGAGGTTTGAGCGCACAGTGTTTACACGCCTTCCCTCGGTAGTTCTTGATGGTACGGCCTAGTTCCACGGTTGTGGTTCGATAGGCGAGCGTTTCACCGGCGGGACAGTGGTAGGCGTCCTGATCACGGTCGTAGGTGAAATCGTCTTTGGTGAAGAGTCCGAGAGGAGCATTGGCGGAGGTTTTAGGTCGAGACACTAGCGGGATGAGTCCTGCTTCGACGCAGGCTTTGATCTGCGCTCCATGATAGTAGCCGCGATCGGCAACGACGACGGTGCCCGAGGTATCCATGACCTGCTGCGCGGCGGTTGCGAGAGGGCTCAGTTGATCACGGTCAGCTGCGGCGTTGGTGACGGTTTCGGCCACGATCAGCTTGTGTTTGGCATCGACGGCAGTCTGGACGTTGTAGCAGATCTCGATGCCGGCACCGCTCTTCATGGGTCGGCTGTCGGGATCGGTGAGTGAGAGGTTACGCTCACCTGTGGCAGCGAGTTGGGCTTGGAGTTCTTCATAACGTATGCGGCGCTGCTTGAGCGTGTTTATGCGTTTGCGGAGTTCATCGGCACGCGGTGCGGTGATGGTTGATTCCTGCTGGTCGTGAGCATCGAGCTTTTGGAGATAGGCGGCGATTGTGGCATCGATGTCCTGCGTTAGCTTCTTGAGCCGCGGAGCGGTATAGCTCCGGTCTCGGGCATTGACTGCGCGGAATTTGCTGCCGTCGATTGCGATCAGTTCGCCGCCGAAAAGGTCGAGCTGTTTACAGAGCAGGATGAACTGTTGGCAGACGCCCTTGAGTGCTTGAGGGTGATCGCGACGGAAGTCGGCGATGGTTTTGAAGTCGGGTGTGAGGCGTCGCAGCAACCACATCAACTCGACGTTGCGGTGTGTTTCCTGTTCGAGGCGTCGGCTGGAACGGATGCGATGGAGGTAGCCGTAGAGATAGAGCCGCAGCAGATCTCCTGGGTCGTAGCCCGGTCGTCCGGTATCGGCCGGGACCGCTCGCTGGAAGCCGAGGTCAGCGAGATCGAGCTGAGCGACGAATGCATCGAGGAACCGCACGGGATTGTCAGTGGCGACATAATCGTCGAGTACTTCTGGTAGAAGTACCCCCTGATTGCGATCGGCGCCGGAGATGTAGGCCATCGGCAGCTCTCACGGTAATGGAGTTGCTAGCAGCAAGCTGGCGTACAATATAGGGGATGAGTTTTCACACAGGCTCGGCATGAAGCTGGCATGCGCGGGGGCAACAGTTCAGTTGTGCGCACCGAAGGGACACTGATGGTCGAAAGTGAATCGCAGCTGGTG
>JBDGYW010000240.1:0-8656 GCA_039588935.1 Gemmatimonadota bacterium
ATTGCCGTCGAGGGAGCGGAAACCGGACCGGAGAAACAAAACCTTGCCTACAGGGCAGCCGAAATGGTCTTAGAGGCCACAGGCCGGACCTTCGGTGTGAGTATCAAACTGACGAAATCGATCCCAGTGCAGGCCGGATTGGGCGGTGGATCCAGCGACGGCGCCGCAGCCCTTCATGCGGTAAATATGCTCGTAGACAACACCATTCCCGAGGCGGAAATTCTTCGGTTTGCGGCAGAACTAGGCAGCGACGTGCCGTTCTTCGCGTCTCGCGCCGCGTTCGCCATCGGAAGTGGTCGTGGAGAACAGCTGACTGAGGTCCCCGGACCCGGCAGTACGCCGGCCCTCATCGTACACCCTAGATCCGGGGTCAGTACGCGTGAGGCATACGAGGCGCTGTCGGTATCCCGCCTTGGGATGGAGGCTACTCCGCCGCAAGCGCTCTCAAGTCAGGGCTTCCCCGACTGGCTCGAGATCCACACTGCGAGTGCAAACGACTTCGAGCCGGTTCTGTTCGACCAGATGCCGCGGTTGCGAGAACTCTACTCCAAGCTGGAAAGTGGAGGACCTATCCTCACTCGTCTGTGCGGCTCCGGATCTGCAATCATCTCGATCTACGCCACAAGAGAGGAGCGGGATGCAGCCAAGGCCGCATTCTCAGACGCCGAGCTTGTGATTCCAACCGCTATCCGCGCAGCGCGGGCTCCGAGGCCGACACCCGCATAACCATATGTGACATCCGGATACGAAGTCGCTAGTTTTTTTCGTGCCGTCAGTTCTGGCTTGGTGGCCCCTCGTCCAATGGCAGGACCCCGGATTTTGGTTCCGGTAATAGAGGTTCGAATCCTCTGGGGCCAATTGCGTTCCACCGCGCGCCGCATTCGCTGGGGGCAACTCCCCAACTCACCTTGTGAAGCTCACGCAACTCCGACCGCTACTTACGCCGAGGACTCTGGCCAAGTACTCGCCTGAGCACGGTTCGCAGATCGTTGAGATCGAAGGGTTTGGTCAACGATGCCTCAACCGTCAGTTCGGTCGGGCAGATCCATGACGTACCGAACGCAGACAGGGTCACGATCTTTGTGTCGGAGAACTCGTCATGCATTCGCTGCATGAGTTCGACACCGTTCATGTTCGGCATGACGAGATCGATGAGGGCGAGGCAGACATCCTGCTTGTCGAGCACCTCCAACGCCTCGAAGCCATCACTGGCCTCGACTACCTCATGCCCCTCACGTTCGACAACTCGCCTCAACAGCGCACGAACTTCCTGTTCATCGTCGACTACAAGGACACCAGCCATATGCTGTTGCTCCTTCTTGCCCAACACCCCTTGCACATCCACACCACACCCTGACATGCGGTCAGCCATGGGAAGCCTCCAGCCAATATGCAGCCGCCCGCGAGCGAACGTCAACGATCTGCGCCTGGGACCGCCCTTCATATCCATGAGGCGGTTGGCTACACCTTGGGTTCTGAAGACACTTCACACACACTATGTTGCAGCGGATCGCGAAAACCTGTCCATCTCCGCGAATGGAGCCAGCATTGGCGCCACGTGACAACTCAGAGTCAATCCTGGTCGTCGACGACGAGGCCACGGTGAGGCTAACGATCCGGAAGGCACTCGAATCTTACGGGTATCACGTGCTTGAAGCACCAGACGGAGCAGAGGCACTCGAGGTTTTCAGCAAGGAGCAAGACCGTATCGGACTCGTCGTATTGGACATAGTGATGCCGGGAATGTCAGGCTTGGACGTACTGGCCAAGTTGAAGTCGCTCGCTCCGACCGTACCTGTCGTTCTGGTGAGCGGCTACACCTGGACAGGGGCGCCCCAGGCGAACCTCGTTGCAAACGCTGACGCGTTCCTGCGCAAACCGTTCGAGCTGACCGAGTTGTCCGGGACCGTGCAGCGCCTTTTGGCGAAGCAACCCGACAACTCGACGTAGACTCCTATCGGATTCCGCCCAAGTCAGCACGGACCCGGGTACCTGGAAACTCCACTACCCTACCCCTTCTGGATTGCAGCCTGTCTAGCTATTTTTTCAGGCTATCATGGCTGATATCTCACTTACTTCAAGCAAGGCGCTCCTGATGTCGGGGACAGCGAACCAACCGCTGGCCCAGGAAATCGCGGAATGCCTAAGTCAATCGCTCTGCCAGGTCACGATCAGGCGGTTCGCCGATGGCGAAATCTTCGTCAAGATCGACGAGAACGTGCGTGGACAGGATGTGTACATCATCCAGCCCACGTGCCCGCCGGCAGAGAACTTGGTGGAATTGTTGATTCTGATCGATGCGGCTCACAGAGCAAGCGCAGCGCGAGTCACAGCCGTAGTTCCATACTTCGGATATGGCCGGCAAGATCGGAAGGACCAGCCCCGCGTTGCAATCGCCGCAAAGCTGATGGCAAACCTCATAACCACCGCCGGTGCGGACCGTGTGCTTGCCATCGACTTCCACCAGCATCAACTCCAGGGATTCTTCGACATACCGGTGGACCACATGTTTGCAGCGCCGGCTCTGGTGCAGCACTACCGGCAGAATCGCCTCGTGGATCCTGTGGTCGTTGCGCCCGACGTGGGCGGCGCAAAGATCGCCCGCGGGTTTGCAAAGCGGCTCGACGCGTCGCTGGCCATCATCGACAAGCGGCGCCCTTCGGCGAATATCGCTGAAGTCGTGAACGTCGTCGGCGACGTCGATGGCCGGGACTGTCTGATAGTCGACGACATGATCGACACTGCGGGCACCATGTCCGAAGCCGCACACGCGCTCAACCGTCTGGGTGCGCGCGACGTGTACGGCTGCGCCTCACACGCGTTGTTGTCGGGCCCCGCCGTGGATCGATTGAGTGGCAGTCCATTGAAAGAGGTAGCAGTCACAAACACGATGCATATACCGGATGAGCGTCGCTTCGACCAGTTACATATCTTGTCGATCGCTCCGCTCTTGGCACAGGCCATCCGGTTCACTCACAGCGATCAGTCGGTGAGTTCACTGTTCTGACTGATACTGATCAGGAAGCGTAGAAAGACAAGTCATGGCAGAATCTCTAGTGCTCGACGCCAAAAAACGGTCCGACTCGGGCAGATCGGTGGCGCGTCAACTCCGTCGCGAGGGCAATATCCCTGCAGTGCTCTACGGTCACGGCAGAGATCCCGAACCTTTGACGATCTCGAAGATGGATTTCGACAAAGCCCTTGCAGCGGTGAGCGGCACAACCGTTATCAAGATCAAGGTTGGCACCAAGACCAGCCGCGCACTGATTCAAGAAATTCAACGTCATCCTACGCGGGCTCAGATCCTGCACGTGGACTTCCTCGAGGTCCACAAAGGTGAGAAGCTCACGGTGCGGCCACCCATTCGTCTCGTGGGTTCACCTGATGGAGTACGCAACCAAGGTGGCACTCTAGACCAGATCCTGCGTGAACTCGAGATCCGAGTACTACCCAAAGACCTGCCCGATCACATTGAGGTCGATGTCACGGAGCTGACGGTTGGAGATTCTATCCACGTGAGTGACGTCCGTGTCCCGGATGCAGAGATCCTGGTGGACGGGGATGCAACCATCTGCACGGTCGTCGCTCCACGAGTGGAGGCCGAGCCGGAGGCTGAGGCCCTGGTTGAGGACGAAGAGGAAGCCGGCGAACCGGAGTTGATCCGCAAGCCGAAGGATGAGGAAGGCGGAGAAGCCGAGGACGCCGGTTCTCAAAGCGAGGGATAACAGCTGCGCGCCATCATCGCGCTGGGGAATCCTGGGCCCGCTTATGCCGTCACGCGGCATAATGCGGGCTTTGTCCTCGCCGACTTCATCGCCCAGGAGTGGCGATTCCCGAAGTTCAGGCGAGTTGGCAATGCCCACGTCACCGATGGCAGGATCGACGGTGAGCCTGTGGCAATTGTAAAACCCCGCACATACATGAACAGGAGCGGACGGGCGCTCGGGCCTCTTCGTACGCTATCCGGATTCGATCTTTCCCGCGACATGCTCGTTGTCGTGGACGACTATGCTCTAACTATCGGAAGCTTTCGAATGCGGGCGCGAGGGTCAGCCGGTGGACATAACGGACTGCGCAGCATCGAGGAATCGCTGAACACACGAGACTACGCACGGCTGAGAATTGGCGTCGGCCCAGTTCCTGATGATGGTACCGATCCGGCGGACTTCGTCCTCTCTGCCATGAGTGCGGAAGAGGTTGATATAGTGGCGGAGTTGCTGCCCCGATTGGCCGACGCGGTAGAGTGTTGGCTGCGTGAGGGTATCGAAACCGCAATGAACAGATTCAACCGCAAAGAGCCCCAAGAAACCTGAACGACAGTGCCAGACACCCGGGACTACCCTCAGAGCACTACGCTAGCTACATTCTCACGTTCGACAACAACCTACTCCGTCCGGAGACTCGGGCGGGGTCACTTTGTCCACAGGATGGTGTCATGAAACGGAAGTATGAAATCGTGTACATTTTCGACAGTGCACTAGAGGAACCCGAGGTGAGCGAACACCTCGATCGGTTCCACGAACTTCTCAAGAGCCCCGATCAACCAGAGCCCATTGCAGGTATTGCCCACTGGGGGAAGCGCACGCTTGCCTACCCCATCAACAAGAAAGAGGTGGGGTACTATGTGGTGGCCCACTTCGAAGCCGAAACAGAACTCCTCCGCGAGTTCGAACGAATCATAAAGCTGGATGAGACTGTACTGCGCTACTTGGTGGTCATCAACGAGGGCCTCTCTGTAACACGACCCGATCAACCGGAATCAACTGAACCAGCCGCAGACTTCGGGGATTCAAGTGTGGAGGGTATAGAAGGCACCGAACCCAAGGCGAGTCCAGATATACCGGCGCAGGAGCCGGCCACGGGCCCCGTGGCAGATGCTGACGCAGAGCCAGCGCCTTCGACTGATGAAGGGGGCGAGTAATGTCACGGCCAAGCAAGACGTGCCCTGTCTGCGAGTCGGGGAATCGTATCGTTGATTACAAGGATGAACGCACACTGTCGCGCTATATCACCGAGCGGGGGAAGATCCTCCCAAGTCGCCTATCAGGCATGTGCGCGCGTCATCAGCGCCAGCTCACTCGGGCCATCAAGCGGGCGCGACACCTGGCCCTGCTTCCCTTCATCAAGGGGCACGGCAGATAGCGTGGTCTGGCCGTCCAGGCGAAATCGCTGGGGGCGGTGAATCGTGAATCCATCAAGCTGGGTGAGGCGTCAATGGAAGGCGTTGGCAGCCCTCTCGGCACTCGTGTTATTCGCGCCAGTGGGACTGGTTGCTCTTGCCGCTCTTCTAGTACTGTCACCGCCGCTCCGAATAGGGACGGCCATGATAGCAGTCGTCGCCGGGGGGGTCAGCCTCGCGTGGATAACCCAGCTGGGAGAATTGCCGGACCAAGTGTTGCGAGCAGGTACCGTAATTGCCGTAACGCTTTTTCTGCCAGTCACATTTTACACCCAAGCGCGTCTAGGTCACCGGGTGTTGCTGGCGGCGACCGCGGCTGCGTTGGGCGTCGTGGTGTTGCTGGGTGCGCTTGGCCGATCCTGGCAGGAGCTGTACTGGTGGGTCGAGCACAGAGTGGGCTACACGGCGGGAGTGTTGCTGAGTGCAGTTTGGGACAGTACCGGCGGAGCAGGTATGGGCCAGCGAGCGGAGATCCTCGACACCTTCGTGCGCTTCATGACCGACTACAACCCGGCACTCGCGGTCTTGCAGGTGATGGCCGGCTTAGCACTAGCATCAGCCGTTTATTTCAAGCTGGCGCTAAAGCCCAGGGGAATACCGCCTGGGCGATTCCGTGACTATCGATTCACGGAGCACCTCGGCTGGGCGGCGATCGCCATGCTGGTGGTTGTACTTGTGCCGAAGCTCTCGGCGGCCAAATTGGGAGCGATGAACGTACTGTTGGTGTTGGGCAGTCTGTTTGCGTTACGTGGTGCGGCGGTCGCAACCATGATATTTCAGGCCCTTGGCGGCGGCTGGTTCAGCGCTGTTCTTTCGTTGGCGGTGGCTTTTCTTCTATTGCCGGCCGCCATAGTCGCGACGATTCTTCTAGGAATCGTCGATACGCGTTTCGACCTTCGGAGGCGGTGGGAAACGCCGCCAGCAGGTGGATGAACATGGAAGTAATTCTGAGACAAACAGTGAAGGATGTTGGACGGGCTGGCGAGATCATAACGGTAAAGAACGGATACGGCCGTAACTACCTGATACCGCGGGGTCTCGCATACGTCGCCACCAAGGCGAACAAACGGCGTGTGGATGCCGAAGCAATCAGGAGGGCACAGCAGGCGGAATCGGATCGCGACGATGCCGAGATCCTCGCGGAAAAACTCGCCAGTCTGTCAATTGAGTTCACGGTCAAGGCGGGAGAGGGCGACAAGCTCTTTGGCTCCATCACGTCGGGAGACATCGCAGAACAATTGGCCGAACGCGGATACCAGATCGACAAACGTACCATCGTCCTCGATGAGCCCATCAAGATGATAGGTATTTACAAAGTTCCGGTCCGGATCCACCATGACGTACACGCCGAAGTCAGGATCTGGGTTATCAAAGAAGAGTAATGAGCGACGCAGCCGTCGGGATTGCCTACCTAGACGGTCCTCGCTTGAGGGCATCTCTTCTGTCGGCGGCCGATTGGGTCGATGCCGGTAGAGAGGAACTGGACCGCATCAACGTGTTCCCGGTTCCCGACGGGGATACCGGCACCAACTTCGCATCTACGTTTCGGGCAGTCGCTGAATCGGTACGGAAGCTTGGCCCAGCCCCCCTCCCACTAGTCACGAGGGCAATGGCCCAGACCTGTGTTTTCTCAGCACGCGGCAACTCTGGAATGCTCCTGTCGCAATTCCTGCTGGGCTTTCGTGACACTATGGGAGATCGGGAAACTGCGACCGCGAGCGATGTCGCGCGTGCCATTCGGCGGGGAGCTGAACGCCTACACGAATCCCTGGATGAGCCGGTTGAGGGTACGATCCTCACGGTAGCCCGTGAGGCAGCGGTCGAAGCCGAAAGAGCGGCCCAAGACTCAGAGAACTTCGTAGACCTGATGAACCGGGTTTTGACTCATGCCGACACCGTCCTTCAGCAGACTCCTGAACTGCTAGCCGTCCTCAGAGAGGCCGGAGTCGTAGACGCCGGGGCCAAGGCATTCGTGCGAATGTTGGAGGGAATCGTCAGGTTGATTCACGGCGATCCAATACTCGAGGCCGCCGTACTACCGTCGTACGAGCAACGCAATGCCGCCGCATTTGCTGAGGTAACATCCGAAAACGACTATCAATTCTGCACTGAAGTCCTGGTCAGTGGGTCGAACTTCCCTTCGAGTACGGAGGTTCGCTCTCGCATGAGAGGTTTTGGTGGATCGTTGGTCGTTCTTTCAGCCGAAGACCTGTTACGAATCCACATTCACACAGATGTGCCCGAGGAAGTCTTCGCAACGGCCGGTGAAATGGGAAGAATCGAGTCGACCAAGACTGAGGACATGCGGGAGCAGCACGTTGAACTGGCTGAGAGCACCCGCGGGATCGCGATCGTGGTCGACTCCTCGTGCGACCTGCCGGACGATGTCATCGACAAGCATGGCATGGTAGTGGTTCCCCTACAGGTGATCGGTGATTCCAAGACATACG
The DNA here is from genome assembly GCA_039588935.1 of Gemmatimonadota bacterium. Taxonomy (GTDB): domain Bacteria; phylum Gemmatimonadota; class Gemmatimonadetes; order Gemmatimonadales; family GWC2-71-9; genus JBDGYW01. The sequence goes on from JBDGYW010000240.1 coordinate 7,630, forward strand.
AGGACCGCGTCGACATCAGAGGTGCCGAACTCTACGATCGTATGCGTGCAACTGAATGCGTGTTCACCACCTCCCAACCTACGCCGGGTGCATTTGCTCGCGCTTTCGAAGACGCACGGTCGAGTGCATCCGAGGTAATCGGCCTGTTCATAGCTGGTGTCCTTTCGGGAACGCTCGCTTCCGCCAGAGCAGCCGCGCAGGCAACGGGCCTGGAAGGGATCTCAGTTGTGGATTCCAGAACGGCATCGGTTGGACTCGGGATGCTTGCGCTGCGCACTGCCGAACTCGCGAACGAGGGATGGTCAGCTGACGAGATTGCCCGAGAGATAAATCGCGTCCGGGATCAATCAGGCGGTTTGTTCACCGTGGATGTCTTCGAAAATCTCCTGAGGTCCGGCAGGGTGAGTCGCGGCCGGGCATGGTTGGGCGAATTGCTCGATGTCAAACCAATCCTCGAGGTCAATTCAGAGGGCCGAATCGTCCCGATCGACCGGGTGCGCGGACGTGTAGCTCTTTTGCCCAGAATACTCCAGCACTTGGACAATCAGCTCACGCCTCGACCGAAGGCACTGCGTATGGCAGTCGCGCACGCCGGGGCAAAAGAGATCGCAGACCGCCTGCAGACTGACCTTATCGCACGCTACGCGCCACGCAGCTGCTTCGTCGAGGATGTGACATCAGCAATTGGCGTCCACGTGGGCCCCGGCGCTTGGGGCGTATTCTATCAAGTAGAGGACTAAGGCCCTCTCCAACCAAGGGATCAACTTCCACGCAGTACAACGACCATCCTCCCGACACCTCGGATGTGCTCCGCGACCTTCGTATCGCCGCTACGACTCTGGACGACCACAAGGCAGCAGACCTCGTCATCCTGGACCTTCGCGGGCTGAGCGATGCCACTGACTACTTCGTATTAGCCTCAGGCACGTCAGACACCCACGTTCGAGCCCTCACCGAGCGTGTAATCGAGGCGTTGCAGGAGGTGGATCGCAAGACACACCATGCGGAAGGTGTAAAGGCCGGGCGG